>NZ_JBEYVX010000092.1:0-23434 GCF_040644195.1 Streptomyces sp. NPDC047014
GCCGAACTGGCCCGCGAGGCGGGGGGATCCGGCGGGGCGGCCGCGCGCGGGCCCGCCGGGGAGGCGCCGGTGCCCGTCCGGGCGGCGGCGCACGGCACGGAAGACGGCACCGGCCCGGACGGCCGGCGGCCGGAGACACGGATGGAGAGTCCCCTCGTATGAACCAGATACCGCTCGTCGACCTGAAGGCCGCCCACGCCGAGGTCGCCGGTGAGTTACAGGCCGGATTCGACCGTGTGCTGGCCAGCACCGCGTTCATCGGCGGTGCGGAGGTCCACGCCTTCGAGCAGGAGTACGCCCGATTCGCCGGGGTCCGGCACTGCGTGGGCGTCGCCAACGGCACCGACGCCCTCGAACTGGCCCTGCGCGCCAGCGGGGTGGGGGTGGGCGACGAGGTGGTGCTGCCCGCGAACACCTTCATCGCCACCGCGGGCGCCGTCGCCCGGATCGGGGCCCGGCCGGTGCTCGTCGACTGCCTGCCGGACACCCTGCTGATCGACCCGCGGGCCGCGCTGGACGCGGTCGGCGCGGCCACCCGCGCCGTGGTCCCCGTCCACCTGTACGGGCAGTGCGCGCCCGCCGCCGAGCTGGCGGAGCGGCTGCCCGCGCACGTGAAGGTGGTCGAGGACGCGGCGCAGAGCCAGGGCGCGACCCGCGCGGGGCGCTCCCCCGGCAGCGGGACCATCGCCGCCACCAGCTTCTACCCGGGCAAGAACCTCGGCGCCTACGGGGACGCGGGCGCGGTGGTGACCGACGACGCGGAGCGCGCGGAGCTGGTCCGGGCGCTGGCCAACCACGGCGGCACGGCCAAGTACCGCCATGACGTGGCCGGTTTCAACAGCCGGCTGGACGGTCTCCAGGCCGTGGTGCTGCGGGCGAAGCTGGCCCGGCTGGCGGAGGGCAACGCGGCCCGCCGCGCCGCCGCCGCCCGCTACGACGCCCTGCTCGCGGACCTGGCCGCCGCCGGCCGGGTCACCCTGCCGGTGACGGCCGAGGGCAATACGCACGTCTGGCACCTGTATGTCGTACGGATCTCCGGCGCGGACCGCGACACCGTCGTCGGCAAGCTCAACGCGGAGGGGATCGGCGCGGGCGTGCACTATCCGGCGCCCGTCCACCTCACTCCGGCCTTCCGCCACCTCGGTCACGGTCGCGGGGCCTTCCCGCACGCGGAGCAGGCAGCGGACCGCATGCTCTCCCTCCCCCTCTTCCCGCAGATCACCGCCGCCCAGCAGCAGCGGGTCGTGGAAGCGTTCTCCGACGCCCTGCGCTGATCCGCACGGCGTGAACCCGATGAGGTCCCCATGAAAAAACGGACAAGGTCGCTGCGCTACGGTCTCTTCACCGTGGCGGCGGCCCTGCTGGCCACCGTCCTCCCGCCGGCCGCGGTGGCCGGCGCGGCCGATCCCTGCGGTCCCACGACGAACGCGATCGTCTGCGAGAACTCCAAGCCGGGCACCCCGATGGAGGAGTGGTTCGCACCCAGCGCCTATGGCGACATCAAGGGCTTCCCGGCCCAGATGAGCGTCCAGGCGGGCGACACGGTCCAGTTCAAGGTGCAGTCGCCGACCCCGTACAAGGTCTCGGTGTACCGCCTCGGCCACTACGGCGGCGCCGGGGCCCGGCTGATGTCGACGGCGGCGCAGGCCGCGCAGACCTACCCGGCGAACTTCGCCCCGGGCGGGCACCCGGCCGCCTGCGCCACCAAGGCGTCCACCGGTCTGGTGGACTGCGGCAACTGGCCCACCACGGCCTCGTGGAGCGTGCCGGCGGACGCCGTCTCCGGTCTCTACGTCGCCAACTTCGACCAGGCGGACGGCAACGGCGTGATGCCGTATCCGTTCGTGGTCCGCAAGGACTCCAGCCACTCCGACATCGTCGTGCAGACCAGCGACCAGACCTGGCAGGCGTACAACAACTACGGCGGCCAGGACCTCTACGACGGCGGCGGGCCCGCGCCCGACGGGCGGGCGTACGAGGTCAGTTACAACCGGCCCATGGACATCGGCGGGGACAACGGGATCTACGGTTCCGAGTTCCAGATGATCGCGTGGCTGGAGCGCAACGGCTACGACGTGAGCTACATGTCCGGGATCGACATGTCGGTGCGCGGCGCGAGCCTGCTCCAGAACCACAAGGTGTTCATGTCCTCCGGGCACGACGAGTACTGGACGCAGGAGCAGTTCACCCATGCCCTGAACGCGCGCCGCGCCGGACAGCACCAGACGTATTTCAGCGGTAACGAGATCTTCTGGAAGACCCGGCTCGCCCCGAGCATCGACGGGCAGAACACGGCCAACCGGACGCTGGTCTCGTACAAGGAGACCAAGCTGTCCTTCCCGCAGCCCAACGGCGTCCCCGACCCCAGCGGGATCTGGACGGGCACCTTCATGGACCCGGCCAGCGGGACGAACGGCCGGCCCTTCCAGCCGCAGAACCAGCTGACGGGCTCGATGTTCAGCGTCAACGGCTACCGCAGCGACGCGATCACGGTGCCGGGCAGCTTCGCCCGGCAGCGGCTGTGGCGCAACACCTCCGTCGCGAACCTCACCCCCTCGCAGACCGCCACGTTCCCGCAGGGCACGCTGGGCTACGAGTGGGACAGCGACGTGGAGAACGCCAGCCGGCCGGCCGGGCAGATCAAGATGTCGTCGACCACGGTGGACATCGAGGACGGCAAGCTCCTCAAGGACTACGGCAACACCTACGGCAACGGCACCGCGACGCACAGCCTGGTGGCCTTCCGCGACCAGACCTCGCACGCGCTGGTGTTCGGCGCGGGCACCGTGCAGTGGTCCTGGGGCCTGACCAACATGCCCACCTCCAACCCGGACGACACCGTGGTCACCGCCGACAAGCGGATGCAGCAGGCCACGGTGAACGTCTTCGCCGACATGGGCGTGCAGCCCCGGTCCCTGCAGAGCGACCTGGTCGCCGCCACCGCCTCCACCGACACCGTCGGCCCCGGCATCACGGTGACCAGCCCGGCGGCGAACGCCACCGTGCCGGCCCTGCGGCCGGTGACCGTCACCGGTACGGCGACCGACACCGGCGGCGGTGTCGTGGCCCGCGTGGAGGTGTCCACGGACGGCGGGACCACGTGGAAGGCGACCACGGGCCTCGGCTCCTGGAGCTACCAGTGGACCCCGACCGCCCCCGGGCCCGTCCAGATCAAGGTGCGCGCGGTCGACGACAGCGTGAACATCGGCGCGACCACCACGGTGGCGCTGACCGTCGGCCCCCAGCAGTGCCCCTGCACCGTCTGGCCCGCCGCGGCGGTGCCCGGCACGGTCAACGCCGGTGACGGCAGCGCCGTCGAGCTCGGGGTGAAGATCCGCTCCTCGGTGGCCGGCTCGATCACCGGGGTGCGCTTCTACAAGTCCCCCGCCAACACCGGGACGCACACCGGCAGCCTGTGGAGCAGCACCGGCCAGCGCCTGGCCACCGGCACCTTCACCAACGAGACGGCCTCCGGCTGGCAGCAGCTGAACTTCTCCAGCCCGGTACCGGTCAAGCCCAACACCACCTACATCGCCTCCTACTTCGCCCCGAACGGCGGCTACTCCTTCGACAGCACCTTCGCCTCCGGCGACGCGGGCCTGGCCCCGCTCACCGCCCTCAAGAACGGCACCGACGGCGGCAACGGCGTCTACCGCTACAGCGGCACCGGCGGCTTCCCGAACAAGGCGTCCACCGGCAGCAACTACTGGGTGGACGCCGTCCTGGACACCGCCACCGCCAGCACCACCCCGCCCACCGTCACCGGGACCTCGCCGCAGTCCGCCGCGACCGGCACCCCGATCACGGCAGCGGTGACGGCCACCTTCAGCACGGCCGTCGACGCCGACACCCTCACCTTCACCGTGAAGGACCCGGGCGGGGCCACCGTGCCGGGCACCAAGGTCCTCGGCGCCTCGAACAGCGCCACCTTCACCCCGTCCTCCGAGCTGGCCCTGAACACCACGTACACGGCGTCCGTACAAGCCTCCGACCTGTGGGGCAACGCCATGACCGCGCCGGTGACCTGGACCTTCACCACCAGCGCCAGCCCGCCGGCCGTGCACTGCCCCTGCACCCTGTGGGGCGCGGGCGCCACCCCGAGCACCGCCAACGCGGGCGACGACGCCAACTCGGTGGAGCTGGGCACCCGCTTCCAGTCCGCGGTGAACGGCTACATCACCGGCGTCACCTTCTACAAGGGCCCCGGCAACACCGGCACCCACACCGGCAGCCTGTGGTCCGCCTCGGGCACTCTGCTGGCCACCGGCACCTTCGGCAGCGAGACCCTGTCCGGCTGGCAGCAGCTGCAGTTCGCCACTCCCGTACCGATCACGGCGGGCACCACCTATGTGGCCTCCTACCACGCACCGAACGGCAACTACTCGGTGGACGGCGGCTACTTCACCGGAGCCCACCGCTCCTACCCGCTGGTGGCCCCGGCCGATGCGCCCGGCAGCGCCAACGGCCTCTACAAGTACGGCAGCGCCACGGTCTTCCCGTCGAACACCTTCGGGTCCGTGAACTACTGGGTCGGCCCCGTCTTCACCACGACCCCGCCGAACTCCGTGCAGTCCACGGACGTTTCCACGGAGGTGTCCGGCCAGTGAGCACCGTCAGCGTGGTGATCCCCTGCTACAACTACGGCCACTTCCTGGCCGACTGCGTCCGGAGCGCCCTCGACGAGCAGCCCGGCGTCGACGTCCGGGTACTGATCGTCGACGACGCCTCGCCCGACGGCTCGGGGGAGGTGGCGCGCGCCCTGGCCGCGTCCGACCCCCGGATCGAGGTGGTGGTCCACGAGCGGAACCGGGGCCACATCACCACCTACAACGAAGGACTGCTGGAGTGGGCCGACGGGGACTACGTCGCCCTGCTCTCGGCCGACGACCGGCTGGTGCCGGGCGCCCTGGTACGCGCCGCGGCCCTGCTCGACGCCCACCCGCAGGCCGGGTTCGCCTACGGCAGGCCGCTGCGCTTCCAGCACGGCGGGCCGCTGCCGGCCGCCCGCACCCGGTCCACCGGTTCGGTGGTCTACCCCGGGCAGTGGTGGCTGGAGCGGCGCTTCCGGGAGGGCACCGGATGCATCACCTCCCCCGAGGTGGTCGTCCGTACCGCCCTCCAGCGCAAGGTCGGGGGCTACGATCCCGGGCTGCCGCACGCGGGGGACATCGAGATGTGGATGCGGCTCGCGGCGCACGCCGACGTGGGCCACATCCGGGGCGCCGACCAGGCGTTCTACCGGGTCCACGGCAACAACATGTCCACCACGGAGTTCGGTGGGCAGCTCGACGACCTGCGCCAGCGCCTGGTCGCCTTCACCTCGGTCCTCGACAAGTGCGGCGGGCTCCTGCCCGACCAGGACCGGCTGTCGGTGGCCGCGCGCACCCGGCTCGCCCGGTACGCGCTGCGGCGCGCCTACCGGGCGTACGACCGGGGGCGCACCGCGGTGGTGCCGGTGGAGGAGCTGGTGGAGTTCGCCGCCGAGTGCCTGCCCGGCGGCGGCCACACGAGGCTCGGTGAGTACCGGGCGCTGGCGCGCCGCCGGCGGATCGGCGCCCGGGCGATGCCCTACCTCCAGCCGCTGGTGCTGTCGGCCGTGGCCGACCGGGGGCGGGAGTGGCTGTGGTGGGAGTCCTGGAAGCGCCGGGGCATCTGATGCCCCGGTGCCACCGGTCCTCCCGGCGGCTCCCCGGGACCGGCGCCGGCGCTCTCGCGCCGGCGCCGGTTCCGGCGTGTCAGGAGCCGGTCCGTCCACAGGGCCGCCGCGACCCCGGCGACGGCGGCCAGCAGGGCGGTGCCCGCCAGGGCCCGGATCCGGTCGCCGTAGCGGGGCACCGCGTTCGGCGGGACCAGCAGCTCCACGCTCATCCGGGCCGTGGCGGGGATGCCCTGCTGGGTCTGGAGGGTGTTCAGGTGCGCCGTGTACACCTCGATGATCTTGCGTACGGAGGCGTCCGCGACGGCGGGGTCCGTGTGCTCCGCCTGGATCTGCAGCGAGGGGATCAGATGGCGCGGGGTGACGCTCGTACCGCTGTTGCGGGGTGTCATCCGGTAGGTGCCGGTGACCCCGGCGGCCTTGAGCTCGGCGGCCCCGGCGGGCGCGTCCAGCTGCTGGACCACCCCGTAGGAGACGGCGGCCAGCGGCGGCTGGAGGTTCGCGAGCTGGTTGGGCTGGGTGCTGGTCACCGGCGGCTTGAGCACCACGATCGCGGAGCTCAGGTAGGAGGGGGAAGGTCTGAGGACCGCGGCCGCCCCGGCGGCCGAGAGCAGCGCCGCCACCACCAGGACGTACCAGCGCCGGCGCAACGCGCGGACCAACTCACCAGGCGACACAGGGTTCCTTTCCTTCATGTCCGATCTTTGCAGGACCCGGGTGGGTCCGCCATCAAATCCGTTATGCGGCAGGGGCGTTCGTGAGCATTCGTGAAATGGGGGCGGTGCTGCGCCGGCGCTGGTACGTGCTGGCGCCGCTGGTCCTGGTCAGCCTGCTGGCGGCGCTGCACCTCTACCGTTCGGTGCCGGTGGCCTACCAGTCGCAGAGCTCGGTGGCGCTGCTGGACTCCTCGGCCGCCTCCCAGCTGCCGCCCGCCTTCGGCAACCCCATCTCCAACGCGGGCGGCGCCCTGGTCGTGACCGCCGACGTGCTGATCCGGACCCTGTCCGGGGCCGACGCGGCGCGCGATCTGCACAGCCTGGGCGTGACCGACCCCTACACGGTCGGCTTCGCCGCGAACACCTCGGGCCCGCTGCTGACGCTCACCGTGACCGGCACCGACCGGGGCAAGGTGCTGGAGGAGACCAACACCCTGACCGCCTTCGCCGGGGAGCAGCTGAACGCCCTCCAGGCGGCGGCCAAGGTGCAGCCCGCCTACATGGTGCAGACCGCCCCCGTGGTGCTGCCGCAGACCCCGGTGCCGCAGCTCAAGAGCCGCTACCAGCAGGTGCTGGGGGTGCTCATCCTCGGCGCGGCGGGCGGTTTCGTACTGTCCTTCGTGACGGACGCGGCCCTGCTGGCCCGCCGCCGCAGGCGCGAACGCGCCGGTACGGAGCCGGCCGCCGGGCCCGGGCGGCGGGAGGGGCGGCGCCGGTCGCGGGGGCGGCACGTGGACGCCACCGCGCTGCTCACCGGCTATCTGGCGCTGGCCTTCTTCGTCCCGTCGAACCTGACCCTGCCCGGTCTGGGCGGGGTGGGCACCCCGGCCAACGTGTTCGCGCTGCTGGGGCTGTTCTGGTACCTGGCGACCTGGCTGACCGGCCGGATCCGCCCGCCCGGCGGGACCCGGCTGCCGCGGGTGGTGATGTGGCTGCTGGCGGTGTCGGTGCTGGCCTCGTACATCGCCAACGCCGGCCGGGGGGCGGTGCGCAAGGAGCTGCTGGGCGCCGACCGCGGGCTGATCGCCCTGCTGGTGTGGGTGTCGCTGGTGGTGCTGGTGTCCGCCGGGATCCAGGACCGGGCGCGGCTCGACGTACTGATGCGGCGGGCCGTGGTGATGGGCTCGGTGGTGGCGGCCATCGGCTTCTACGACTTCTTCACCGCGACCAATATCGCCGACAGCATCAGCATCCCCGGGCTCCAGTCCAGCGTCGCCCAGATCACCACCCTGGACCGGGGGGCGTTCACCCGGCCCCGGTCCACGACGGCGCAGCCGCTGGAGTTCGGCGGGATGCTGGCGCTGCTGCTGCCCTTCGCCGTGCAGCAGGCGTTCGACCCGGTACGGCGCCGGCTCAAGGCGTGGCGGCGCTGGGCCCCGGTGGTGCTGATGGGCGGGGCGCTGCCGCTGACGGTCTCGCGTACCTCGATCATCGGGGCGCTGATCGTGATCCTGGTGATGGTGCCGCGCTGGAAGCCGCAGCGGCGGTGGACCGCGATCGGTGTGCTCGGGGGGGCGGTGGCCTGCTTCAAGGTGATCATCCCGGGGCTGATCGGGACCATCACCGCCCTGTTCGCCTCGTTCCTCGCCAACTCCGACAGCAGCACCCAGGCCCGTACGGTCAAGTACAGCGCGATCGTGCCCTATCTGGACGAGCGGCCGCTGTTCGGGCGGGGGCTCGGCACCTTCATCCCCGAGCTGTACTTCTTCACCGACAACCAGTACATGCTGACCCTCGCCGAGATGGGCCTGGTGGGGCTGGTGGCACTCCTGGCCCTGTTCCTCGCCGGGATCCACCAGGGCGGGTCGATCCGCCGGCTGGCGGCCGACGAGTCCGACCGGGAGCTGGGGCAGGCGTTCTTCGCCTCCGCCGTGGTCGCCCTGGTCGTCAGCGCCACCTTCGACGCACTCAGCTTCCCGATGTTCGCCGGGATGTTCTTCCTGACGATCGCCGCCGGAGGCACCTACCTCGGCTTCATCCGGCGCGGCGCGCCGAAGCCCCGAACAGTGGAGTCCGCATGCCCTCGCCCCGACCGGCCGTCCCCCAGCCCGAGCGCGAGCCCCAGCCCCGGCCCGGCACCGGCTCCGGTCCCGTAGCCGTCCTCGTCGTCACCTGGAACAGCGCGGCGGTGCTGCCGCAGTTCCTGGCCTCCCTGGCCGACGGGATGGCCGGGCTGGACTGGCGGCTGGTCGTCGCCGACAACGACTCCGCCGACGGCACGGTGGAGCTGATCCGCTCCCTGGCCCCGGAGGCGACCGTGGTCCGGACGGGGCGCAACGCCGGCTACGCGGCCGGGGTGAACGCCGCCCTCGGCGCGGCCGCCCGCTGGGAGGGCGGCTTCCGGGCGGCCCTGGTGTGCAATCCGGACGTACGGATGCGGCGGGGCTGCGCCCGGCTCCTCGTGGACGCGCTGGGCGCCGTCCCCGGCGAGGGGGGCGGGGCCCGGGTCGGCATCAGTGTGCCGCTGCTGTTCGAGGAGGACGGGAGGACGCTGCTGCTGTCGCTGCGCCGCGAGTCCCGGGTGACGCGGGCGCTCGGCGAGGCCGTGCTGGGCAACCGGCGGGCGGGGCGCTTCCCGCGCTGGAGCGAGCTGGTCACGGAGCCTTCGGCGTACGGGCGGGCGACGGTCGCGGACTGGGCCACGGGCGCGCTGATGGCGCTGTCCCGGGAGTGCTTGGAGGCGTGCGGGCCGTGGGACGAGTCCTTCTTCCTCTACTCGGAGGAGACCGAGTACTGCCTGCGGGCCCGCGACCGGGGCTTCCTCACCCGGCTGGAACCGGCGGCCTCCGCCACCCACCTGGGCGGGGACTCGCAGGTCTCGCCCCGGCTGTGGACCCTGCTGACGCTGAACCGGGTCCGCCTCTACGGCCGCCGGCACGGCCCGGCCGCGACGGCCGCCTTCCGGGCGGCGGTGCTGCTGCGCGAGACCTCCCGCGCGGCCCTCGGCCGGGAGGCCAGCCGCGCGGCGGCCCGCGCCCTGGCCACGCCGGACGCCCTGCGGACCGTACCGGGGCCGTGAGGTCGCGCGGGGGTCCGCCGGACAGGCTCTACGCGCGGTCCGGGGTGTCCCAGGTGGTCCAGAAGCTGTCCGGGTTGACCAGGTAGCGGACCGTGGGGTGCGGAAGGTGGCGGACCTCGTGGTGGCGGGCGTAGCGGCGGACGAGTTCCCAGTCCTCGCGGGGCAGCACCTCGGGGGTCCGGCGCAGGCGGCTGAAATGCAGGGAGCGGGTGCGCCGGGCCACGAAGGCGTTGGTGTCGAGGAACGCCTCGTGGGCCGCCCGGCGGCGGTCGAAGGGGACCGAGAGCACGTCCCGTTCGGTGCCGTCGGGCAGGACCCGGCGCAGCGCGGTGTAGACGCCGTCGGGGCCGCCCGGGGCGCGCAGGGCGGCGAGAGCGCGCTCCAGGTGGTCGGGGGCCCAGCGGTTGTCGTCGTCGAGGAAGGCCACGTACCGCGAGCGCGTCAGCCGGATGCCGACGTTGCGCACGACTCCGGCGGTGGCCGTGTTCCGGGCCAGGGAGACGGCGAACAGGCGTGGATCGGCGGGGAGTTCGGGCAGGCCCGCGCCGTCGTCCACGACGATGACCACCTGGTCCGCGACGGTCTGCGCCAGGGCCGAGCGGACCGCCTCGCGCAGGGCCTCGGGGCGCCGGTGCGTGGCGATCACGGTGGCGACCAGGGCGGCCGGGGGCCGGCCGAGGACGGCGGCGAGCCGGGCGGTCTCGGTGTCCTCGAAGCGGCGCAGCCGGACCGCCGAGGGGGCGAGCAGCAGCTTGTTGCGGGCTTCGAAGAGCACGAGCCAGCCGAAGGTCCGCTTGAGCAGCTGCCAGGGGGCGCGCACGGTCCGGCGCATCATGTCCGGTCGGTCCTCTCGGTGGTCACGGGGGCACGGTGGTCACGGCGATCACGGGGCCGCGGCGGTCACGGGGTGGCCGGGGGCTCGACCGGTCTGCCGTCGGACATGCGGTTGTCCTTCCAGACGTTCCCGGCGCCGCCCGTGTTCCAGGCGGTGGCCGGCCCGTAGGCTCCGCTCGCCGGGTGGTACTGGGTGGAGAAGACATTGCCGGTGACCTGGATGCCGGTGGCGCCGGGCCCGCCGCCGTAGAGCGCGTACGCTCCCCCGGCCAGCCAGTTGTCCTCGACGACGACGGAGGAGACGACCCCGGTGTCGGCGAACAGGCCCACGGCGGCGGTGGCGCCCTTGTCCACCGGGGTGCCGTTCAGCAGGGTGTTGCGGCGGATGGTGAGCCGGCCCTTGTTGCCGCCGCCGCTGATGACGGCGTCGGTGTGCTGCCATTCGCCGCCCTGGTTGCGGAAGGCGACGAGGTCGTGGACGTAGTTGTCGTGAAGGTCGCCCTGGCCCATGGAGAGGGCGTTGCCGAAGACGGAGATGTCGCACCAGCCGACCTCGATGGAGCTGCCGCCCATGTTGGAGACGGCGTAGTTGACCCCGCCGTTGTCGGGTCCCTTGCCGGGGACGGCGGTGATGGTGGTGTGCAGCACCTTGAGCCCGCTGAATCCGGGGCGCAGGTTGATGCCCCACCAGTTGGTGGAGGTGATCCTGCTGTCGATGACGGTGACGTCGTTGGCGTAGATGTCGAGGGAGCCGCGGATGTCCCAGCCCTTGATGACCGTGCCGTCCTTCTTGACGGACAGGTTGCCGAGGTCGCGCTTCTCCAGGGCGGTCCGCGGGCCGGTGGTCCGCGCGTCGGGGTAGCCGCAGGAGCCGGGGCCGGTGCAGGAGGTGGGCGCCGCGGTGGTCGGGGCGGGCGGGGAGGACGGGGCCTCGCCCGTGCCCGAGGGGGCCGGGGGCGGGACGGAGGGCGGTTCCCCGGAAGTGGGCGGGGTGCCGGGGGCGGTGGTGGCCGGGCCCGCGGAGGGCCCGGCCTGCGGATCGCTCACGCCGGTGCGGTCGGCCTGGTACAGGGTGAGGGCGACGGCGAGGACCACCCCGGCGAGCAGCCATGCGGCGAGGCGCCGGCGGTCACGCGGCACGGCCGGACCGCCCGAGGAGCAGGGGGCGGGCGGGAAGGACACACAGGACATAGGTCAGTGTGCCCAGCGTCGCGGTGGCGAGCAGCGCGAGCACGCCGTCCCCGAGGTAGCTCTCCAGTACGAGGAGTACCGCGCCCATGGCCAGCCCGCCGAGCAGCGGCCAGGCGCAGGCCCGGGCCACGGTGGCGAGCCCGACGCCGCCGCGGTGCAGGGCGAGCAGGAAGACCGGGACCACCACGGCGGCGGCGACCAGGACATGGGCCTGGGCGACGCCCACGATGCCGCCGCCCCGGGCGCCCACGACGAGCGCCGGGAGCAGCAGGAGCAGCCAGAGGGCCTGGACCCCGATGAGGGAGCTGCGGCGGCCGATGGCCACCAGGCAGTCGTAGGCCAGCTCGCAGCCGATGCGGACCAGGCCGAGCGCCATCAGCCAGGGCAGGGCGGCCGCCGCGGGCAGCCACCGTTCGCCGTAGACCAGTTCCACGACGGGCGCGGCGAGGGCGGCGAGCAGCACGCAGAGCGGGACGGTGCCGGCCATGACCACGCCGAGGGCCCGGCCGAATCCGGCGGCCAGGGCCTCGGGCGAGGCGGCCAGCCGGGAGAACCCGGCGAAGGAGACCCGGCGGGCCGCCTCCGAGATGATGCGGACGGGCCAGCCGGAGATGTTGAAGGCGAGTACGTAGAAGCCGAGGGCTAGCGGGTCCAGGGTGGAGCCGACCACCATGGTGTCGACGTTGACCACGCCGAGGGCCAGCATGCTGGCCCCTGCGAGCGGCAGCCCGAACCTCAGCAGGGCGCGGGCCTGTTCCCGGTCCCAGCCGAAGCGGAGGGTGCCGGGCGCGGCGAGGCAGCAGCCGATGAGCGCGGCCACGTTGCCGACGACGGAGCCCCAGGCGAAGCTCATCGCTCCCCAGCCCTCGACGGCGAGCAGCAGGGTGACGGCCGTGCTCAGCACGAAGTTGAGGCCGTCGACGGCCATCCGGCGCCCCTGCGCGAACTCCCGGGTGAGGAAGCCGGCCGGGACCTGGGAGAGCCCGTCGAGGACCACGCACAGGCACATCACCCGCAGCACACCGGAGGCTTCGGGCGAGCCGAGCACCCCCGCCACCGCCGGGGCGGCGGCGAACAGGACGGCGTACAGCAGGCAGCTGGAGGCGGCGCTGAGGGTGAGGACGGTGGGGGCGAAGCGGCGCGGGTCGCCCTCCCAGCGCACGAGGGCGAGGGAGACGCCGAGCTCGTTCGCGGAGAGCAGGACCAGCAGCACGGTCTGGGCGATGCCGTACACGCCCCACGCCTCGGGGCCGAGGAAGTAGCGGGCGAGGACGATGCCGGTGGCGAAGTTGCCGAGCCGCATGACGACGGTGTTGACGAGGCTCCACTTGGCGGCGGAGCCGACCTTCCGGCCAAGCGAGGGGGCCTGCGGGGCGGCCTCGGTGTCCGTGGCCGGGCCGGTCACGGCGCTCCGCCCGCGCCGGCGGAGACGGTGCGCAGCGCCATGGTCTCGTCCGTGGCGCCGGGGGCCGCGGGGCCGCCGGGTGCGGGTGGCGCCGGGTGCCCGCCGCGCCGGCGGGCCTCCACGTAGAACACGGCGACGAGGCTCAGGACGAAGCCGAGCGCGCCCACCATGATCAGGTACTGGAGCCGGGTCTTGGTCTGCGGCTCCGGTTTCTGCGGGGGAACGATCACCGCCATCCGGATCATGGCCTCCGGGGTGACGGACTGCTGGCTCTGGAACTCCTTGAGCCGCTTCTCGGCGTAGCCGGAGAGGAGTCCGCCGGACGTGAGGACGGCCGCCGGGTCGGTGCCGGTGACGGTCAGCCACATGAAGGGCCCCTGCGCGTTGTCGGCGATCTTCACCTCATGGGTGCCGGTGAGGCCGAGGGCCTTGAGGTCGGCCTTGGCCCCGTCCGAGTTGAGGTTGCGGGCGAGGCCGTCGGCCATGCCGGTGAGCGATGCCTGGGTGCTGAGGAAGGGGTTCCCGTCGAAGGCCACGGTGGCCTTCGACGAGTTGAGCAGCGTGACGGTGCTCTGCGACTGGTACTCCACCGGGATCAGCAGGTGCACCCCGGCGGTGAGTACCGCCGTCAGCAGCAGGCCGGGCAGCAGTATGTACCAGCGCCTGCGCATGACCCGCCCTATCTCGGCGAGGTCCATGGTCGTTCTCCCCCTCGTTCGCGGTGGTTCGGTTCACTTCACCGGGTGCCCGGTGGCGGCCGGGACCAGGTCGGTGGGCCGGGGCCGGGCGGCCGCGGGCGGTCCGTCCAGCAGGACCGCCGCGATGCGCTCGCCGGCCCGCCCGTCCCAGAGGGCGGGGCGGCGCGGGGCGGGCGGATGGTCGAGGACCCGGTGGACGGTGTCGAGGACGCGACCGGGGTCGGTGCCCGCGAGCACGTTGGTGCCCTCCTCGACGGTGATGGGCCGCTCGGTGTTCTCGCGCAGGGTCACGCAGGGCACGCCCAGGACGGTGGTCTCCTCCTGGATGCCGCCGGAGTCGGTGAGCACCACCCGCGCGGCGTCCTGGAGTGCGATGAAGTCCAGGTATCCGGCGGCCGGTACGAGCCGGATGCCCTCGGGGACGCCGAGTTCGGCGAGGCGCCGCTCGGCCCGCGGGTGCACGGGCAGCAGCAGCGGGCAGCGTCCGGCGATCTCGCCCAGGGCCTTGAGCAGGCCGCGCAGGACGGCCGGGTCGTCCACATTGGCCGGCCGGTGCAGGGTGAGCAGGCCGTATCCGCCGCGGGTGAGGCCGTGGCGGTCGAGGACGTCGGAGCTCCGGGCGCGTTCCAGGTTGGCCAGCAGGGTGTCGATCATGACATTGCCGACCACGTGGATCTGGTCCGCCCGGTAGCCCTCGGCGCGCAGGTTGTCGGCGGCGTCGGGCGAGGGGGCCAGCAGGAGGTCGCTGAGCCGGTCGGTGGCGACCCGGTTGACCTCCTCGGGCATGCTCCAGTCGCGGCTGCGCAGCCCTGCCTCGACATGGGCCAGCAGCGGGCCGGCCTTGGCGGTGACCAGGGCGCAGGCGAGGGTGGAGTTGATGTCCCCCACGACGACCACGGCGTCCGGTGCGAGTTCGTCGAGCAGCGGCTCGAAGGCGGTCATCACCCGGCCGGTCTGCTCGGCGTGGCTGCCCGAGCCGGCACCCAGGTACCGGTCGGGCGGCCGGATGCCGAGGTCGCGGAAGAACACGTCGTTCATCGACTCGTCGTAGTGCTGGCCGGTGTGGACGAGGACCACCTCGGCGCCGCGGCGCTCCAGTGCGTCCATCACCGGTTTGATCTTCATGTAGTTGGGGCGTGCCCCGGCGACGCAGACGATCCTGGCCATGGCCTCAGAGCACCTCCACCTTCGGTCCGGTCATGCGGTTGCGGGTGTCGAGGACGTACGAGGCGTGCTCGGTGATCATCTGGTAGTCGAAGCAGTCGTGGTCGGTGAGCAGGACGACCACGTCGGCGGCCGCCAGCTCCTTGCGGGTGGGCTCGACCCGCACCAGGCGCGCGTCGACCTTGACGCTCTCGACGACGTGCGGGTCGACGGCGCGCACCTTGGCGCCCATGTCGAGCAGCAGGTCCGCGATGCGCACGGCGGGCGATTCGCGGGCGTCGCCGGTGTTCTTCTTGTAGGCGAGGCCGAGGAGCAGGATGCGGGAGCCGTTGACGGAGCGGCGCTTGGTGTTGAGGGCGTCGATGACCCGGCGCGTCACGTACTCGGGCATGTGGTTGTTGATGTCGTTGGCGAGTTCGACGAAGCGGAAGTTCTGCCCGAGTTCCCGCTGCACCCGCCAGTTGAGGTAGGAGGGGTCGATGGGCAGGCAGTGCCCGCCGACGCCCGGCCCGGGGGTGAACTTCATGAAGCCGAAGGGCTTGCTGGAGGCGGCCTCGATGGACTGCCACACGTCGATGTCCAGGTGGCGGGCGAACATGGCGATCTCGTTGACGAGGGCGATGTTCACGTGCCGGAAGGTGTTCTCCAGCAGTTTGGCGAGCTCGGCCTCCTTGGGCGAGCGCACGGGCACGGTGGTGTCGACGAGCTGCCCGTAGAACGCCTCGACGGCCTTGAGGGACGCCTCGTCGACGCCGGAGACCACCTTGGGCGTCTGCTGGAAGCCCCAGACGGTGTTCCCCGGGTCGATGCGCTCGGGGCTGTAGCCGAGGTGGAAGTCGGCGCCGGCGGTGAGGCCGGAGCCGTCCTCCAGGATCGGGGCGAACAGCTCCTCGGTGGTGCCGGGGTAGGTGGTGGACTCCAGGACCACGGTCGCGCCCGGCCGCAGGAAGCGGGCCAGGGTGTGCGCCGACTCCTCGATGTAGCGCAGGTCCGGGGCGCCGTCCTGCAACGGGGTCGGGACGGTGACGACTGCGACGTCGAAGCCGCCGCAGTCCCGTGCCAGTTCGGTCGGGCGGTAGGTGCCGCGCTCCAGGGCGCGGGCGAGGCGTTCGGAGGAGACGTCCTCCACGTACGACTCTCCGGCGGCGAGGCTTTTGACGCGCCGCGCGTCGACGTCGTACCCGATCACTTGGTGGCCGACTTCGGCGGCCCGGATCGCCAGCGGCAGGCCGACGTATCCCTGTCCCACGACGACGACGCGCATCAGCAGTGACTCCTGTTCGCGGAACCGGCAGACGGTGTGCGGTGGATGAGCTCGCGGACCGTCATGAGGAGGAAGGCAGCGTTGGTGGTGAGGTAGCGCTTTCCGAGGCGGCGCGGTTCCTGGAGGGTGCGGTAGAACCATTCGAGTCCCATGCGCTGCCAGACCAGGGGGGCTCGTTTGGTGATGCCGGCGAGGATGTCGAAGGAGCCGCCGACGCCGTGCACGACGTGGGCGCCGGTGCGCTTGCCGTAGCCGGCCGTGAAGATCTCCTTCTTGGGCGAGGTCATGCCCAGGAACAGCAGGCGGGCGCCGCTGTCCGCAACGGAGTCCGCGATCGGCCCCTGCTCCTGGTCCCCGAAGTAGCCGTTCCGGCTGCCGGCGACCTGCAGCCCGGGGAAGCGTACGGAGATCTGCGCGAGCATCAGCTCCAGGACGCGCTGCTCCGCCCCCAGCAGGTAGACGGGGATGTCCGACTGCTCGGCGGCGGCGAGCAGCCGCATGAACAGGTCGATGCCCGCGACGCGTTCGGGCAGCCGGACGCCGAGCACCCGGCCGGCCCAGACCACGGCCTGCCCGTCGGCCAGGACCAGGTCGCAGCCGGCGACCGCCTCGGCGAGGCGGGGGTCGCGGCGCATGTTGACGAGCTTGGCGGCGTTGACCATGCCGATCTCGATCTGCTCGCCGCGGCGGACCGCGTCGAGGCAGCGCTGCACGGTCTGGTCCATGGTGAGGGGGTCGAGCGCGACCCCGAAGAGGGTGTGGCGGGTCATCTCTGCGCTCCCCCGAGCCAGGCGAACAGGAGCCAGCCGAACTCGTACGGGCGGCACTCGCGGTCCACGGACCGGGGGCGGAAGACCACGTCGAGCGGGGCGAGGCGGGTGTGCGGGGCCACCTTCGTGGTGAGTCCGCGGGCGGCGCGTACGGCCTTCTTCGGGTCGCCGCGGTAGACCTTGCGCCAGGTGATCCCGAGGTCCTCGCGGATCATCCGCTCGCGCGGGGCGCCGGTGGGACCGGCCAGTTCGGGCACCTCGGTCATCCAGCGCAGGCCGCGCCGGACGGCCTGCCCGAAGTCCGTGCCGCCGGCCTCGGCGAGGTCCAGCAGGGCGGTCGGGGCCATGGCGTGCTGGTGCACGCTGTAGACCGGGTAGCCCTCGATGACACGGCCCTCGCGGGCGTCGTAGTGCCACCACCACTGGCCGCCGTCGCCCTGGAGCTCGCAGATCCGGGCGGCGCAGGCGTCGGCGGCGGCCAGGGCCTCCGGGTCGTCGCCGCTCGCGTGCAGCCGGGCCAGTGCCTGGAGCGGATAGGTCTGGTCGGCGAAGCAGGCCACATGGGAGCGGTAGCCGGGCACCAGACCCGGGCCGGTGGCGTGCGGGAAGACCGGGCCGCCTCCGGTCCTGGCGCTCAGCAGCCGGGCGCGGGCGGCCGGGATGCGGCTCTCCACGTCCAGGACCGGGCGCGCGGCGGCCAGTGCGGAGAGCACCCAGGCCGCTTCCACGGTGTACTGGGCGTGCCCCGGCAGGTCCAGGGCGGCGACCCGGTCGAGCGCGTCGGACAGTTTGGGATGCCCGGTCTCGGCCGCCGCCCAGGCGATCAGCGCCGCGTCACCGAGGTTGCCCACCCCGGGGAGGCGTTCCACCAGCAGTCCCGTGAACTCCTGGGCGGAGTGGCCGCCGAACAGGGCGCGCTGGCGTTCCTCGGGCAGGAACCGGGCGCCCAGCGCGGTGATGGCCGCGTACCGGGTGCTGGTCCCGCGCAGTTCGAGCCGGCGGGTGCCGTCGGGCGCGACCGCGCCGGCCCGGGTGAAGGCGAAGGTGTCCGCCTCCGGCAGATACATCGCGGGAAGTCCCGCCTCGGCCAGGTCCAGCAGCCGCCGCGCCAGCGCGTGCAGCTCCGAGTCCTCCTGGGCCAGTGCCTCTAATCGTGTGATGGGCTCCAGCACACTTATCCCCCCTCTGTTCTCTCCTCGGACGGACCTGGCGGTCGTCCTTCCGCGGAGGGGGACTGCGCGTGACGGCGCGCGTGCCGTCGGCGTCCCGGCGCCGACGGCACGAGCCGTCCGGAGGCTGCCGTCTGGATCCCCCCAGCGATGCCCCGGACCGACACAACCCCCCACTGAACATGGCCTGTTGCCTGCTCAGATCCCGTGTGCAGGGACACGGTATGCCCACGGATGTTCATTGATTGCGGTTTTGAGGAAATGGTGGTGGCCCAAATTGCCGACCTTCCGTCAGTTCCGCTCCGTGAGCGTGTCGCCCTTCTCGTCGTACAGCTCACCGGTGCGCGGGCACTCCCAGGCGCCGGGCTCCCCCGCGCGCTCCACGAGGCGTACGCCGGCCCGCCCGACCCAGCCGATCCGCCGGGCCGGGACCCCCGCCACGAGGGCGAAGTCCGGGACGTCCCGGGAGACCACCGCACCGGCCGCGACCAGGGCCCAGCGCCCCACCCGCACCCCGGCCACGCAGACCGAGCGGGCCCCGAGCGAGGCCCCCTCGGCCACGACGACCCCGGCGGGCTCCCAGTCGCCGTCGCGCTTGAGCCGCCCGTCCGGGTCGACGGAGCGCGGGTAGAAGTCGTTGGTGAGCACGGCCGCCGGGCCGATGAAGACACCGTCCCCCAGTTCGGCCGGCTCGTACACGAGTGCGTAGTTCTGGAGCTTCACGTGGTCCCCGATGCGGACACCGGGCCCCACGTACGCCCCGCGCCCCACGATGCAGCCGCGGCCGAGGCTGGCGTCCTCGCGTATCTGCGCCAGATCCCAGACGGCGGTCCCCTCGCCCAGCGCGGCGCTCTCGTCGACCTGCGAGGAGGGTTGGATGCGGACACTCACGGCGCGGTCCCCTATCGGTTCGTGAGACGTGCGATGCGCACGGATGCTCCCGCGTACAGATGCTCTGTCGTGCGGATGTACGCGCCGAGCATAGGGGGCGGAGGACCGCGTCACGCACGGATCGACCGACTGTTCATCCAGCCCACTCGGGCCCGTCGGGGCGCCTGCCCCGCAGGCCCGTGACGGACCCCGTCCGACGTGCTCCGACGCCCTCCGCGCCCCAGGGGGCGCACGCGGCGGCGCATCGGGGCGCGCACGGGGTGAAACCCGATCGCGGGTGCGGCGTTAGGAGGGATGGGCCGCCGCGCGAACAGCGGTGCCGACGACGGCGCGAGGAGCACGATGACACACCCCGGGCGGGCCCGACGCGGCCGCACCCAGCTGGCGGCGCGGTGCCGGACGGCCACGGAGGCCCCCGCCTTCGGCATGGCCGTCTTCTGCCTGATCCTGCTCAACGCCGCCCTGATGGGCGCGGAGACGTACAGCGGGCTCGCGGGCACCTACCAGCAGGCCCTGCACCTCGCGGAGCAGTGCTGCCTGGCCCTGTTCAGCCTGGAGATGCTGCTGCGCGCCGGTGCCTTCGCGGACCGGCCGAAAGCATTCTTCCGCGATCCGTGGAACCTCTTCGACCTCGCCGTCGTGGCCTCCGCCTTCGTGCCGTTCGTCCGCGAGAACACCACGCTGCTGCGTCTGCTGCGGCTGGCGCGGGTGCTGCGTACGGCCCGGTTCCTGCCGCATCTGCGGATCCTGCTGATCGCGGTCGGCCGCAGCCTGCCCGGCACGGCCAGCTTCCTGTTCGTCGGCGGACTGGTGCTGTACGTGTACGCGATGGTCGGCTGGGTCTGCTTCGCCGAGGCCGACCCGGGACACTACGGCTCGGTGGGCCGCGCCATGCTCACGCTCTTCCTGCTGACCACCCTGGACGGCCTGACGGACGCGGTGCGGGCGGGCCTGGAGATCTCCCGCCTGAGCATCCTCTACTACGCCTCCTACGCGCTGCTGGCCTCGTTCGTGCTGGTCAACGTCCTCATCGGGGTGGTCCTCAACTCCCTGGACGAGGCCCGCGAGATCGAGGAGGCGGCCGCCCGCGACCCCAAGCGTCGGGAGGGCCCGCCACCGGCCGGGAACCGCCCCGAGGGTCCCGAGGGCATCGGCTCCGCCACCGCCGGACCGGACCTCCGCGAGCGCATCGCGACGGCCCGCCGCGCCCTGGACGAGATCGAGGCCACCCTCCCGCCGCCGGGCCCGCGCCCCGGACGCCGCCTGGAGTCCTCGCACAGCGGCTCCTGACCGCCGGGGCGCCTCACGGGGGGCGTACCTCCACGTCCCAGGTGCCGCCGGGGCGGGCGCGGACCGAGGAGCGGCCCGCGACCTCCTGGAAGGGCACCCTCCGGGGCGGGAACGTCACCCCTTCGAGGAGGACTCCCCCGCGGAAGCGGGCCCGGTCGAAGGTGACGGGTCCGTCGAAGGAGGCACCGGCGGCCCGCAGCTCTCCTCCCCAGGTGGTGCGCGCGAAGACCGCGTCCCCGGCGAAGTGGGACCCGTTCAGGGCGAGCGAGCGGTGGAAATACGCGCGGGTGAGGTCCGCCGTGCCCGTGACGCGGATCCCGTTCAGCTCGGCCGGCGCCTGGAACACCGCGCGCGTGAGGTCCAGCCCGTCGCGGAAGCGGGCGTAGGTGAAGGCCGTCGCGTGCCGGAAGAACGCGCCGCGGAAGGAGGCGGCGGCGTCGAAGTGGCTCACCTCGAAGGTGGTGCGGCTGTCGAAGGAGACATGGGCGAAGGAGGCCGGCCCGGCGAAGGACGCGCGGTCGAACAGCGCCCGGCCGGCGAAGACGGCCCGGTCGAAGGAGGCCGGTCCGGTGAACACCGAGTCCACGTTCCAGGGGTCGGTGAACACCGCGTGGCCGAAGTCCGCCCGGCCCGCCCTGATCTCCCCGCCGGCCCGCAGGGCCTGGAAGACCTGCCGGAGCAGACCCCCGGCGAAGGTGGTGCCCCGCAGGTCCACCGGCGCCTCGGGCTCCAGCGTCCCGAGGTACGCCTCCCGCTCCTCCGGCCCCAGATGCGCCAGGCAGCGGCGGTGGCCGGGGAGCCGGATCCCGATGCAGCGCCCGGAGGCGCGCCCGGTGGCGTGCAGGTCGCAGGTCTGCCAGTCGACGCGCGGAGGCGGGCACTCCTCGGCCTCCGTCAGGGCGTGCCCCAGCTCGGCGGGGTCGTCCGCCCACATCCACCCCTCGCCTTCGAGGCCGAGCAGGGTGCAGGAGCGTCCGGTGGACGGCCCCAGCCGGGTACGCAGTTCGCCGGACAGGGGCTGGGACAGGCCGAGGACGAGGGGGCCCGGCGGCCGCCGGTTCCGGTCGACGATCCCGAGGTGGCGGGTGATCCGTACGGCCTCGGACACCGCGCCCTCCGGCCCGGACCCGACGGCCACGCCCACTTCCAGGGAGGGCCGCATGCCCCCCGGGTACCGGTCCACGGCCTCGGGCAGCGCGCTCAGCAGGCGGCCCACCGCGCCGAGGGCGCCGGGGGCCTCCAGCACCAGGTACGAGGGCTCGGCCGCCCCGCCCCCGGTCCACGGCTCCGCGATCCCTTCCGCCTGTGTCAGGCTCCGGAGCAGGCCCCGTACCTCGTCGTCCGGTGAACTCCCGGCCGGGTAGCGGCCGTCGTCGCCCCGGCGTACCGCGAGGCACACGGTGGTGCCCGCCCCGTCCGGCGGGGCGGCGTCCCCGGTCCGGGTGTGCTCCTCCAGCGCCGCCCGGAAGCCGGGCTGTTCCAGCAGGGCGCGGGCCGAGAGGAAGACCATGCGGTCCGGCCAGACCCCGTGGACGATGCCGGCCAGCCGGCCCTCGTACGAGACCGGGCCCCCGCGGAAGTGGGTCCAGGGCTCCGGCTCGGCCGAGAGCCGGACCAGCTCGCCGTTGCGGTCGCCCGAGGCGGGCGCCGCCTCGGCCGTCAGGGCGACGGGCACGCCCTCGTCCGTGCGGCCGTCGATCCGGACCCGGTCGGGCGGCAGTTCGGCGGTCAGCCACGGCAGCGGGTCGAGCCGGAGGTCCGGGCCGTCCAGGTCCTCCCCGGCCAGCAGCAGGTACACCCGGGGCAGCGCGTCGTCCCACCACACCGCGTGGCAGGCCACCCCGGGGTCCCCGGCCAGCACCCAGCCGATCGACGCCGGGGAGGCGTCCCCGACCGTGAGGACCAGCCGGGGCGTCAGCAGGACGCCCACCTCCAGCTGCTCCGGCATCCCGAGGGAGCGCACCCGTACGACGCGGTCGCGCAGCCCGGGGCCCGGGGGGATCTCCGGCGCCGGCCGCGCGGCGAACGGAAGCTCCTCCTCCGGCACCTGGCGGCGGCCCTCCCGCCCGTCGGTGACCCGGACCGCCGGGAAGTCGGGGCCGGGGCCCCGGTTGCGGGACATGTACTCCCAGACCCGGCGGCGCACCAGCTCCCGTACGGCCGCCACGTCCCCGCGCAGCTGCGAGCCGAGCAGCACCTCCCGTACGCCCGGCAGGAAGGCGAACTCCGCGTCCTCGGGCCCGCTTCGGTCCCGGTCCTCCCCCCAGGGCTCGAAGAGTCCGCCGAGGGCGACCTCCGCGAGGTGG
Source organism: Streptomyces sp. NPDC047014 (assembly GCF_040644195.1). NCBI lineage: Bacteria > Bacillati > Actinomycetota > Actinomycetes > Kitasatosporales > Streptomycetaceae > Streptomyces > Streptomyces sp. NPDC047014. The sequence goes on from NZ_JBEYVX010000092.1 coordinate 22,374, forward strand.
CCGTGCTCGGAGCCGCGCAGCAGGGAGCGCCGGACCAGGGTCATGACCGGAAGCGTGAGCGGTACGGCGGCCAGGTGCGCGGCGAGCTGCTGCGCGGTCGGGGAGGCACTCGCCCGGAACCGCTCCACCACCTCCAGCGCGCTGCGCCCGCCCGCTTCGGGGCGGGCCCCGGGCGGCGGGCTCTCCTCCCCCGGCCGGGCGTCGAGCCGCAGGCAGGCGAGGCGGCGCCAGCGGCCGTCGCCGGAGACCACGCGCACCAGCCGGGCCAGGCTGCCCGGGGAGGTCCCCACCACCGGGACGAGATCGGCGGCCCGGCGGCGGCGCCCGCCCCGGGCGGTCCCGGCGGCGGGCCCGCGCTGCCAGGAGCGGGTGGCGGCGGCGGGCCGGTCGGCGCGGACGGTGTAGGGGGCGGGGCGGACGGCGCCGCGGGTCCAGAGCCGTTCGGGCAGCACGTTGAGGACGGCCACGGCGTTGTGCGCGCACCAGTGCCGCAGCACGCCCTGGACGGGGGCTTCGCGCCAGCCGCCCGCGACGGTGTCGGAGAGGACGAGGATCAGCCGGCGGCCCGCGGGGTCGGCCAGCTCCAGCGGGTTGCGCGGCGGGCCGCCCCGGCCGCGGGTGAGCATCGGGGTGGCGCCGGGGCCGGTGCCGGTGAGCTGCCAGGTGCGGACGTCGCGGAAGACACCGCTGCGGGTCAGGGCGCCGCGCAGCTCGTCCACCAGGTCCGCCCAGAGCAGCATCGAGGGGTGGGTGTCCACCACCAGCGCCAGATCCAGCCAGCGGCTCTCGGCGGGCCGCAGCACGGGGGTGAGCACCATCCGCTCGATGCTGCGTTCCACGGTGAGCTGCTCGTCCAGGTCCTCCCCCGGGCCGCCGATGGAGCGCCGGCCGACGGGCCGCAGGGAGCGCATCAGGGCGAGCGGGTCGTCCAGGGAGGCGGCCCGGGGCAGCCGCAGGGGCGTGCCCCGGCGGCCTCCCGGCCCCTCGGCCGGGGTGCCCGCGGGTCCGCGCCGTACGGCCGGGAAGAGCTGGACGGCGGGCTCGGCCCCGTCGGCGCCGCC
>NZ_JBEYVX010000093.1:0-22894 GCF_040644195.1 Streptomyces sp. NPDC047014
GAAGAAGACCAGCGCCACGGACGCCGCCGAGGGCGCGCCCGCGCCACCGCTCCGGGGCTCCGCCCCGCACCCCGCGCCTCAAGCGCCGGCGGGGCTGAAAGATCGGGGCTCCGCCCCGGACCCCGCGCCTCGAGCGCCGGCGGGGCTGGAATTGTGCGCGGTGGCGCTGGATGTGCGGGGCGCTGCCCCGGGCCCGCGTCGGCGAGGCCGCGCCCCCGCCGGGGTGTTACGTCGGCCCCGCGTGCCGGCGGGCGCGGAGGGCCAGGCTCAAGGAGAGGACCGTTTCCGGGTCGTCCAGGTCCGTGCCCAGGAGCTCCGCGATGCGCGCCAGGCGGTTGTAGAGGGTCTGGCGGTTCAGGTGGAGCTCGCGCGCCGTTTCCGCCTTGCGGCCCGCGTGGGCCAGGTACGTCTCCAGCGTCGGCAGGAGCGGCGGCCGCGAGGCGGCGTCGTGCGTGCGCAGCGGACCGATCGCGCGGTCCACGAACGCCGCCAGGTCCGGATGCTCGCGCAGCCGCCACAGCAGCAGATCGATGTCCAGCCGCCGCGCGTCGTACCACGGCCGCGCCGGCAGCCCGTGCGCCGCCGTCGCCGTCTCCGCGGCGTGCCGCAGCCCCGAGGAGGCCGCCGCCCAGCCGCCCGCGACCCCCACCACCACCGCCGGAGGCGCCGCCGCCCGGTCCAGCCCCGCCCGCTCCACACCCGCCCGCAGCGCCGCCGACACCCGGTCGGCCACCGCCGTCCGCTCCGACTCCGCCCGCAGCGACACCAGCAGCGGCACCCGCCCCTCCACCGGCCGCACCCCGAGCAGCACCGGCACCCCGACCGAGGACAGCTCCTCCAGCACCGCCCGCGCCAGCACCGCCCAGTTCCCCGAAGGCCCGAGGTCCGCCGACAGCCGCATCACCACCGGCAGCAGCGGGCCGCCGCCCGGCCGGAAGCCCAGCACCCGCGCCTGCGCCGGCGCGTCCTCCGCCGAGATCCGGCCCTCCGCCAGATCGGTGAGGAAGTCGCCGCGCCCGCGCGCCGCCAGCTCCTCCTCCTGCCGCGCCTGCATCAGTACGACGGCCAGTACCCCCGCCGTCCGCTCCGCCGCCATCCGGTGCACCGGCAGCAGCGGCGCCGACACCCCGACCAGCACCACCCGCGCCCGCACCGAGCCCGAGCCGTGGCCTCCGCCCGGCACGTCGACGACCACCGTGTTCGCCGACGGCTCCGCCTCCCGCTGGCCGCGCAGGCCCTCCCACACCTGGAGCGGGTCCGCCCCCGGATCCCCCGCCGAGCTGGCCGCCGCGAACAGCAGCTGCCCGTCCGGGGTCTCCAGGAAGACCGGGTTCCCCGTGAAGTCCGCCAGGATCCGCAGCACCTGCGGGATGCCCCCACCGCCCAACAGGGCCTCCGTACACCGCCGGTGGACCTCCTCGGCCCGCTGGAGCAGGGCGTAGTGCCCGTTGACGATCTCGGTGTGGACCTCCTCCGTGACGGCCACGAAGGGGACCTCCCGGTGCAGCTGCACCAGCGGCAGCCCCGCCGAGCGCGCCGTCTCCACCAGGGTCGCGGGCAGCCGGGTGAAGCGCGGGCCCAGCTCGACGACCAGCGCGGCGATCCCCCGGTCCGCGAGGCGGCGTACGAAGGCCCGCTGCTCGGCGGGGCGGGTGCCGAGGCCGAGGCCCGTGGTCAGGAGCAGTTCGCCGCCCTTGAGCAGGGAGGCGATATTGGGGACCTCGCCCGCGTGCACCCAGCGCACCGTCCGGCCCAGCCGGTCCGCGCAGGCCACCACCTCCGGCAGCCCGCTGCGCAGCCCCGGCAGTTCCAGTGCCCGCTGAACGGTGATCCCGCCCTGGTTCTCCATGACGCGGGACGCTATCAGGGGGTCAGAGGGGGCGGATGTTGTGGTTGAAGCGGAAAACGTTGTCCGGGTCCCACTCCCGTTTCACCTGCCCCAGCCGCCGCATGTTCTCCTCGCCGAGCCCGGAGACCACCCGGTCCGCGCCCTCGTCCCCGGTGAAGTTGAGGTAGACCGCGCCGGTGCTCCACGGCCGCGCGTCCGCCCGTACCTCCTTGACCCACTGCCGGCAGCGCTCGTCGTCGGCCGGGTCTGCCCAGATGCCGAAGGGGTGCACCACCCAGGCCGCGTCCCGGTACGGCACCGGGTAGTCGGCCGGGCCGGAGGCGATCGCGCCGCCCTGCGGGAACAGGATGTGCTGGGTCCCCGTCGGCACCGGCATGGTCGCGGCCCGCGCGCAGTACACGTCCACGAAGGCGTCCGGGGCGCCGGTCAGGTACTCCGCCGACCAGTAGTTCCGCAGCCCCGGCGGATCGTCGATCATGCACTGGAGGTCGGCGTACGGGATGGCGGTGACCATCGCCGCCTCGTGCGGCAGCGCCAGCAGCGGCTCGGCCAGCTTGCGCATCCGCTCCTCCGGGCCCGCGTACGTCAGCAGCGCCGCGCACAGCAGCTTCCCGGCCAGGTGCGGGGGGACGAACGCGTCGTCGGGCGGGCCCGTCAGGTACAGCACCCCGCCCGCCGCCTCCACCGGCCCGCCCTCCACCAGGTCCCGGTAGGTACGCACCACCTCGGGGCCCTGCTCCGGCCGGTACAGCAGGAACGCGAGGGCCATGGCGGGCAGGTCGTGCAGCCGCAGGGTGAGCGCGGTGGCCACGCCGAAGTTCCCGCCGCCGCCGTGCAGGGCCCAGAACAGCTCGGGGTTCTCCTCGGAGGTGGCCTCCACCACCGAGCCGTCGGCGGTCACCAGCTCCACGCCCAGCAGGTTGTCCACGGCCAGCCCGCACTTGCGGTCCAGCCAGCCGCTGCCGCCGCCCAGCACGAAGCCGCCGACGCCGGTGGTGGAGGCCCGGCCGCCGGTGGTGGCCAGGGCGTACGGGGCGCAGGCCCGGTCCATGTGGCTCATCGTCGCCCCGCCCTCGACCCGGACCGCGTGGGCCCCGGGGTGGACGGTGACCTCGTGCATCCGGCGCAGGTCGACCACGAGCGCGCCGTCCCCGAGGGCGGAGCCGGCGACGCTGTGCCCGCCGCCGCGTACGGCGATCTTGAGGTCCAGGTCCCGGGCGAAGCGGACGGCGGTGGCCACGTCCTCGGCGCTCTCGCACTGGGCGATGACGGCCGGTCTGCGGTCGATCATCGCGTTGAAGACGGCCCGGGCCTCGTCGTACCCGGGATCCTCCGGGGCGTACACCGCGCCGGACAGATCCTCGCGGAGCGCGGTCAGCGCCGTATGGGCCTTCGAGAGGGGAGCCATGGCTGCCCCCTTCCACCGGACGGAGGGCGGGGAACCCTTCCAGCCTAGGCGGACCGGATCACCGGGGCGCGGTGAACTCCCGCCGCGCCCCGGTGATCCCGGCGGCCGTCAGCCGCCGTACGCGCCGCTCGCCGTCAGCCGCAGTGCCGTGTCGATCAGAGGGACGTGGCTGAACGCCTGCGGGAAGTTCCCGACCTGCCGCTGGAGGCGCGGGTCCCACTCCTCCGCCAGCAGGCCCAGGTCGTTGCGCAGCGCCAGCAGCCGTTCGAACAGCCGCCGCGCCTCGTCCACGCGGCCGATCATCGCCAGGTCGTCGGCCATCCAGAAGGAGCAGGCGAGGAAGGCTCCCTCGTCGCCCTCCAGGCCGTCGACACCGGCCTCCTCGCCGCTCGTCGGGTAGCGCAGGATGAAACCGTCGGCCGTGGACAGCTCGCGCTGGATGGCCTCGATGGTGCCGATGACCCGCTTGTCGTCCGGCGGCAGGAAGCCCATCTGCGGGATGAGCAGCAGGGAGGCGTCCAGCTCCTTCGACCCGTAGGACTGGGTGAAGGTGTTGCGTTCCTTGTCGTAGCCCTTCTCGCACACGTCCTGGTGGATCTCGTCGCGCAGCTCGCGCCAGCGCTCCAGCGGACCGTCCGCGTCGCCGCTCTCGATCAGCTTGATCGTGCGGTCCACGGCCACCCAGGCCATCACCTTCGAGTGCACGAAGTGCCGGCGGGGGCCGCGGACCTCCCAGATGCCCTCGTCCGGCTCGTTCCAGTGGGTCTCCAGGTAGCGGATCAGCTTGAGCTGGAGCAGGGAGGCGTAGTCGCTGCGGGCCAGGCCGGTCATATGGCCCAGGTGCAGGGCCTCGGTGACCTCGCCGTACACGTCGAGCTGGAGCTGGCCGGCGGCGCCGTTGCCGACGCGGACCGGGCGGGAGTTCTCGTAGCCCGGCAGCCAGTCCAGCTCGGTCTCGCCGAGCTCCCGCTCGCCCGCGATCCCGTACATGATCTGCAGGTTCTCCGGGTCGCCGGCCACCGCGCGCAGCAGCCACTCGCGCCAGGCGCGGGCCTCCTCGCGGTAGCCGGTGCGCAGCAGCGAGGAGAGGGTGATGGCGGCGTCCCGCAGCCAGGTGTAGCGGTAGTCCCAGTTGCGGACCCCGCCGATCTCCTCGGGCAGGGAGGTGGTCGGCGCGGCGACGATCCCGCCGGTCGGGGCGTAGGTGAGGGCCTTGAGGGTGATCAGCGAGCGGACCACGGCCTCCCGGTACGGCCCGTGGTAGGTGCACTGGTCGACCCACTCCCGCCAGAACTCGGCGGTGGACTCCAGCGCCGCCTCGGCGTCGGGAGCCTCGGGCGCGCCGCGGTGCGAGGGCTGCCAGCTGATGCTGAACGCCATGCGGTCGCCGGGCCCGACGGTGAAGTCGGAGTACGTGGTGAGGTCCTTGCCGTACGTCTGCGCCTCGGTGTCCAGCCAGACCGAGTCCGGGCCGGCGACCGCCACGGTACGGCCGTCGATCTTGTGCACCCAGGGCACGACCCGGCCGTAGCTGAAACGCATCCGCAGCGCCGAGCGCATCGGGACGCGCCCGCTGATGCCCTCCACGATGCGGATCAGCTGCGGCGCGTGGTCCTCGCGCGGCGGCATGAAGTCGATCACGCGGACACTGCCGCGCGGGGTGTCCCACTCCGACTCCAGCACCAGCGAGTCACCGCGGTAGCGGCGGCGGGTCGCGGCGGGGGCCTCGGCGCCCGCCGGGACCGCGGGGCCGATCCGCCAGAATCCGTGGTCCTCGGTGCCGAGGAGGCTCGCGAACACGGCATGGGAGTCGAAGCGTGGCAGGCACAGCCAGTCCACGGCTCCGTCCCGGCAGACCAGGGCAGCGGTCTGCATGTCCCCGATGAGTGCGTAATCCTCGATGCGCCCGGACACGTGCATCTCCAGTCGAACGGCCACGTCCGCCCCGAAGGGCGCTTGCAATGCGCGGTTGCGCGGTCTCCTGTGTACAGGCATCCCCGCGTGAGCCCATGATTCCGTATCCCGGCTCGGTGAGGCCGTCCGACGGACTGCCCGGCAGCGATGTGCGCAATATCCGAGCAGGATATGACGGCACCCTAGTGATCTCTACGCGCCCGCGGGCAATGAGGTTACGCCGAACGGGTGAGGGGCGCGGCTCCGGACACGCCGCACTTCGGCGCCCTGCTACCGGCCGTGCGCGGCGCGTGGCCGGAGGCGGACCGGTCCGGGCGCTGATAGGCTGGTACCCCGTGGACCGGTGGTCTGCCTGTGCGAATCAGGGGCCCCGAAACCGCAGCTTCGGCGCCCCCTGAGACCCCTTCCGGATCGACGGTGACCGGCGCCGGATGCACCCTCACCTCGCGACCACGGGAGCCCCCTCTTGGCGACGCCGCCCGCTGCTTTCCGAAACAGCACAGCCATGACGACCAAGCACATCTTCGTCACCGGGGGTGTCGCTTCCTCCCTCGGCAAGGGCCTGACGGCCTCCAGCCTGGGTGCGCTCCTGAAGGCGCGTGGTCTGCGGGTCACGATGCAGAAGCTCGACCCCTACCTGAACGTCGACCCGGGCACGATGAACCCGTTCCAGCACGGCGAGGTGTTCGTCACCAACGACGGCGCCGAGACCGACCTGGACATCGGCCACTACGAGCGCTTCCTCGACGTCGACCTCGACGGCTCGGCCAACGTCACCACCGGCCAGGTCTACAACACGGTCATCGCCAAGGAGCGCCGCGGCGAATACCTCGGTGACACCGTGCAGGTCATCCCGCACATCACCAACGAGATCAAGCACCGCATCCGCCGCATGGCCACCGACGACGTCGACGTCGTCATCACCGAGGTCGGCGGCACCGTCGGCGACATCGAGTCACTGCCCTTCCTGGAGACCGTCCGCCAGGTCCGCCACGAGGTCGGCCGCGACAACGTCTTCGTCGTGCACATCTCGCTGCTGCCCTACATCGGCCCCTCCGGCGAGCTCAAGACCAAGCCCACCCAGCACTCCGTCGCCGCCCTGCGCAACATCGGCATCCAGCCCGACGCCATCGTGCTGCGCGCCGACCGCGACGTGCCCACCTCCATCAAGCGCAAGATCTCGCTGATGTGCGACGTGGACGAGGCGGCCGTGGTCGCGGCCATCGACGCCAAGTCGATCTACGACATCCCGAAGGTCCTGCACACCGAGGGCCTGGACGCGTACGTCGTGCGCAAGCTCGACCTGCCCTTCCGCGACGTGGACTGGACCGTCTGGGAGGACCTGCTCGACCGCGTCCACAACCCCGACCACGAGGTCAAGGTCGCGCTCGTCGGCAAGTACATCGACCTGCCCGACGCCTACCTGTCGGTGACCGAGGCGCTGCGCGCCGGCGGCTTCGCCAACAAGGCCCGCGTCCAGATCAAGTGGGTCACCTCCGACGACTGCAAGACCCCGGCCGGCGCCGCCGCCGTGCTCGGCGACGTGGACGCGATCTGCGTGCCCGGCGGCTTCGGCGACCGCGGTGTCAACGGCAAGGTCGGCGCGATCACCTACGCCCGCGAGAACAGGATCCCGCTGCTCGGCCTGTGCCTGGGCCTGCAGTGCGTGGTCATCGAGGCCGCGCGCAACCTCGGCGGCATCGAGGACGCGAACTCCACCGAGTTCGACGCCTCCACCGCGCACCCGGTCATCTCGACCATGGAGGAGCAGCTGGCCTTCGTCGAGGGCGCGGGCGACCTGGGCGGCACCATGCGCCTCGGCATGTACCCGGCGAAGCTCGCCGAGGGCTCCATCGTGCGCGAGGTCTACGGCGACCAGGCGTACGTGGACGAGCGCCACCGCCACCGCTACGAGGTCAACAACGCCTACCGTTCCGAGCTGGAGAAGACGGGCCTGGTCTTCTCGGGCACCTCCCCGGACAACAAGCTCGTCGAGTACGTCGAGTACCCGCGCGAGGTGCACCCCTACCTGGTGGCCACCCAGGCCCACCCGGAGCTGCGCTCCCGCCCGACCCGCCCCCACCCGCTCTTCGCGGGCCTGGTCAAGGCGGCCGTGGAGCGGCAGCAGTCCGCGAAGTGAGCGGCTGACCGCCTACCGTAGACGGCCGGGGTACGGAAAGATCCGTACCCCGGCCGTCGCGCGTCGTGGAGGACTTCGGGGAATGAACATCAAGGACACGCCGGAACACTGGGAGACCCTGTCGAGCGCGCGGCCGTTCCAGGGCGCCAAGACGGCGGTGAACTCCGACGAGGTCCGCATGCCGGACGGCTCGGTGGCCCGCCGCGACTACCAGGTGCACCCCGGCTCGGTGTGCGTACTGGCCCTGGACGAGCGGGGCCGCGTCCTGGTCCTCAGCCAGTACCGGCACCCGGTGCGGCGGCGGCTGTGGGAGCTGCCCGCCGGCCTGCTGGACGTGCCCGGCGAGAACCCGCTGCTCGGGGCCCAGCGCGAGCTGTACGAGGAGGCCCACGTCAAAGCCGAGGACTGGCGGGTCCTCACCGACTTCTACGCCTCGCCCGGCGGCTCCGACGAAGCGATCCGGGTCTTCCTCGCGCGCGGCGTCTCCGACGCGGACGGCGAGCGCTACGCCGAGACCGGGTCGGAGGAGGCGGACATGGAGGTCACCTGGGCCCCGCTCGCCGACCTGGTACGGGCCGTGCTCGCGGGCGAGCTGAGCAACCCGGGCCTGGTCGCGGGCGTGCTCGCCCTCTCCGCCGCCCTCGCCTCGGACACCGGCCTCGACGGCCTGCGCCCCGGCCTCGCCCCGTGGCCGGCCCGGCCGTACGAGGTCTAGGCCCGGGGCCTCACGAGGTCCGGCCCCGGGGCAGTACGCGCACCGGCCCGGGGTCGTACGAGGGTCGGGCGCGGGCGGTTCCGTCCGCGCCCGGGATTGAGCCGCGGGGTCCGGGGCAGAGCCCCGGGGACGACGGAGGACGGGCGGGGGACGGGCCCCGCGCGGCGTCCGGGCCGCGCGGGAACAATCCGACCATCCGCTGATCCGATTGGGGGATTTACCCGCCGCGCTCCCCCCGGACCGTCGCTCTGCGTGAACTACGCTCGCAGTCCGGAGGCAGGGAGAGGAGCGGATCCGTGACGGATTTCGTCGGGCGGCGGCGTGAGCTCAAAGAGCTCCGCGAGGACATCGCCCGGACCGGGCTCGACACCCTCTCCGGCCGCAAGGCCAAGGCGCCCCGCGCCCGGGTCCTGCTCGTCGCCGGGCGCCCCGGCTCGGGGCGGACCGCCCTCGCCGAGGCGTTCGTACGCGAGGTGGCCGAGGACTACCCCGACGGGGTGCTGCGCACCCGCCTCACCGCCCCCGGCGGCGAGACCCTCGACACCGAACGGGCCGTGCGCGGGCTGCTGGAGGGCCTGGGTCGGCGCACCCCGCCCGGAGCCGGCGAGGACGAGCTGAGCTCGGCGCTGCGCACCGCGCTCAAGGGCCGCCGGGCGATCATCCTCATCGACGACGCCGCCGACCCGCACCAGGTCGACGCCCTGCTGCCGGACACCCCCGAGTGCCTGGTCGTCGTCACCGCCGAGGGCCCCCTCACCGGTATCCCCGACGTACGGCCCTGCACCCTCGGCGGGCTCGACCCGCAGTCCGCCGTGGACGTGCTCGCCGGCCGCATCGGGGACACCCGGATCAGCGCCGACCCCCGGGCCGCCGAGACCCTGGCCGAGGCGTGCGGGGGGCAGCCCGCCGCGCTGGCCCTCGTCGGCGGCTGGCTCGCCGCCCGCCCCAAGGCCGCCGTGGCCGATGTGGCCAAGCAGCTGCACGACATGCCGGCCGTCGCGGGCGGGCCGCTGGCGCGTGGCTTCCGGCTGGTCTACGACTCCCTGCCGCAGCCCGCCCAGCGCACCCTGCGGCTGCTGCCGCTCGCCCCCGCCGGGCTCATCGACTCGCACACCGCCTCCGCGCTGGCCGGCTGCTCCGTGGCCGCCGCGCAGTCCACCCTCGACGACTTCGCCGGGCTCGGGCTCGTCCGCCACGCGCAGGACGGCCTCTACCTGCTGCCGGGCTGCCTCGCGCCCCTGCTCCAGGCGCTGCTGGAGGCCAAGGAGCGCCCTGCCGAGGTGCAGCTGGCCCGGGCCCGGATGCTGGAGCGCACCGTACGGCTGCTGCACTCCTGCCGGGCCATGGCCGCCGCCGAGGGGCCCGACCTGGAGGACGACCTCCGGGAGCTGATGGACGGCCTGCCGCGCGCGCTGCGCTTCCCCGACCGGCGGGCCGCCGCCACCTGGCTGGACACCCGGCTGCCCGCCCTGAACGCCGCCGCCACCCTGGCGGTGGCCGACGGGGAGCTGGACACCCTGGCCCGCCGGCTCGTCGCTGCCCTGGTACGGGCCCTGGCGGAGCACCGGGGCACCGCCGAGGCGGCCTCCGAGCTGTACGGGCTGCACCGCCTGGTGCTGGACGTGGCCGAGCGGCGCGGGCTGCACCGCGAGCAGGCCGCCGCCCTGCTGAACCTGGCCGACCTGGACGCCGAGACGGGCCGCACCCCGGAGGCCCTGGAGCGCTACCGGGCCGCGCTGGACGCGGGGCGGGCCGCGAAGGACCCGTACGCGATCGGCCGCGCGATGGAATCCGTAGGCGGCGCCTACCAGGAGCTGACCGACTGGCACCGGGCCTCCGACTGGTTCGGCCGGGCCCTCGCCCACGCCCTGTCGCGCGGGGAGCGGGCGGACGAGGCCCGGCTGTACGGGCGGCTCGGGAACGTCCACACCTACGCGGGCCGGTACGGGGACGCCCTGCGCAGCTGGCGGGCCGCGGCGGCGGGCTACCGCAAGCTGGCGGACGTACCGGGCCAGGCCAAGGCGCTGAGCGAGATGGCGCGGGTCCAGGAGTACGCCGGCCGGCCCGAGGAATCCCTGCACACCTGCCGCGAGGCGGTGGAGCTCGCACGCCGGGCCGGGGACCAGCGGCTTCAGGCCGCGCTGCAGGTCAGGCTGGCCGACACGCTGGACAGGCTGGGTGATCCGGCGGCCGCCCGGCTGCACCGGTCCGCAGCCGACAGACTGCTGGGAGATGACCCTGCGGCCTGCGAAATCCGTAGTGGATCCGACTGAGATTATTGGTTTGCAAGGCTAGACAGCGAGTCGTCCTTCATTAAACTGGGTTCACCACGTCATCTCGTGGTGCATCCCGTTGCGCGTACTTGTGGGCGGGTATGTATGGAAGTGCCCCGTTAAATCCCCCCGAGTCAAGGACCGTGATCGACGATGAAGGTCGGCATCCCCCGCGAGGTCAAGAACAACGAGTTCCGGGTCGCCATCACGCCCGCCGGCGTGCATGAGCTGGTCCGCAACGGCCACCAGGTCTTCATCGAGCAGAACGCCGGTGTCGGCTCCTCGATCACGGACGCCGAGTACGTCGCCGCCGGTGCCGAGATCCTCGGTACCGCCGACGAGGTCTGGGCCATCGCCGACCTGCTGCTCAAGGTCAAGGAGCCGATCGCGGAGGAGTACCACCGTCTCCGCAAGGACCAGACGCTCTTCACCTACCTGCACCTGGCGGCCTCCCGCGAGTGCACGGACGCCCTGCTGGAGTCCGGCACCACCGCGATCGCCTACGAGACGGTGGAGACGATCACCCGCGCGCTCCCGCTGCTCGCCCCGATGTCCGAGGTCGCGGGCCGCCTGGCCCCGCAGGTCGGCGCCTACCACCTGATGCGCTCGGCCGGCGGCCGCGGCGTGCTCCCGGGCGGTGTCCCCGGCACCCACGCCGGCGAGTGCGTGGTCATCGGCGGCGGCGTCTCCGGCTGGAACGCCGCGCAGATCGCCATCGGCATGGGCTTCCACGTGACCCTGCTCGACCGCGACATCAACAAGCTCCGCGAGGCCGACAAGATCTTCGGCACGAAGATCAAGACCATCGTCTCCAACGCCTACGAGCTGGAGAAGGCCGTCGTCGAGGCCGACCTCGTCATCGGCGCCGTCCTGATCCCGGGTGCGAAGGCCCCGAAGCTGGTCACCAACGAGCTCGTCGCCAAGATGAAGCCCGGAAGTGTCCTTGTCGACATCGCGATCGACCAGGGCGGCTGCTTCGAGGACTCCCGTCCGACCACCCACGCCGAGCCGACCTTCCAGGTCCACAACTCGGTCTTCTACTGCGTCGCCAACATGCCGGGCGCGGTGCCGAACACCTCCACCTATGCGCTCACCAACGCCACGCTGCCCTACATCGTGCAGCTCGCGAACCTCGGCTGGGCCGAGGCGCTGCGCCGTGACGCCGCGCTCGCGCTGGGCCTCAACACCCATGACGGCAAGGTCGTTTACGGCCCGGTCGCCGAGGCCCACGGCCTGGAGAAGCTGGAGCTGAGCTCGCTCCTCGGCTGAACCGTCAACGACTGACGTCAATCTCACGTATCCGGCCGGACCTTGCCCGCAAGGTCCGGCCGGACGCGTTCGCGGCGCGGTCCCCGATCCGGCTCAACTCGCCTCGAACGTAACCCTTTAACCCTTTCGCACACCCGCGAAACTTCGCAGCGACACCTCGGACGCCCTTGACAGAGTGGTGTTCGGTTGCCGACACATCGTGCCGGGTCCGGCGGATTGTGTTGCCGCTGAGTGGTGACACGCCATAGAGTCGCCAACCGTCGGCATGGTGCCACGCTGACCTATCGATAAGTGTCCAGGTCACGTCCGAGGAGGTAAGACGACTTGTGAATGAGTCGACATTTACTTCTGGGGGTGGTCGAGCAGACATGCCTGAGCGGGGCCAGAGCCCTGCCGGGCTCGAAGCTGTCGGCTCCGTCGCAGTACGCACCTTCGCAAACCACCAGCACATGACGACGCCCCAAAAGAGCATGGACGGCCTAGACGTGAACTCCAGGGCCGGCGACCTGAGCGGCGACACGCCCACGGGACTCGCCGACTACGACAAGGTGCCCGAGGGGCACTTCTACGACCCCGACGCGGAGTACGAACCGGACCCCGAGTACGCGGCCACCCTCGCCCCCGACGCTGCCCGCCAGCGCCGTGAGCGGATCGGCCCGACCGGACGCCCGCTGCCGTACTTCCCGATCCCGGGTCCGCTGACCGACCACGGTCCGGCGAAGATCATCGCGATGTGCAACCAGAAGGGCGGCGTGGGCAAGACCACGTCGACCATCAACCTGGGTGCCGCACTCGCCGAGTACGGACGGCGGGTCCTGCTCGTCGACTTCGACCCGCAGGGCGCCCTGTCCGTGGGCCTCGGCGTGAACCCGATGGAACTCGACCTGACGGTCTACAACCTGCTCATGGAGCGGGGCATGTCGGCGGACGAGGTGCTGCTCAAGACGGCGGTCCCCAACATGGACCTGCTGCCGAGCAACATCGACCTGTCCGCCGCCGAGGTGCAGCTGGTCAGCGAGGTCGCGCGCGAGTCGACCCTCCAGCGGGCCCTCAAGCCCCTGATGGCCGACTACGACTACATCGTGATCGACTGTCAGCCCTCGCTCGGCCTGCTGACCGTGAACGCCCTGACGGCGGCTCACAAGGTCATCGTCCCGCTGGAGTGCGAGTTCTTCGCACTGCGCGGTGTGGCGCTGCTGACCGAGACCATCGAGAAGGTGCAGGAGCGGCTCAACCCCGAGCTGGAGCTCGACGGCATCCTCGCCACGATGTACGACTCCCGCACGGTGCACAGCCGCGAGGTGCTGGCGCGTGTCGTCGAGGCGTTCGACGACCACGTCTACCACACGGTCATCGGCCGGACGGTGCGCTTCCCGGAGACCACGGTCGCCGGTGAGCCGATCACCACGTACGCCTCCAACTCCGTCGGCGCCGCCGCCTACCGCCAGCTCGCCAGGGAGGTGCTCGCCCGGTGTCACGCCGAGTGAGTCTGCCCGGAGCCGACGAACTGTTCCGTACGACCGGTGGGATGGCGCTCCAGTCGTCCACGCCGCGCCGCGGGGGCGAGGAGGCGGCCGCCGCGGACCACTCGGCCGCGCCGGCCGGGGGCCCGGCGGGCGAGGGCCGCAGCCGGGAGGCTGAGGCCGGCACGGAGGCGGGCGGCCCCGTCGTGGGGCAGCCGCGGCGACCGCAGGAAGGTTCTGCCGGACCGGCGGGACCGGCCGGGCCGGCCGCACCGGGCGGAGCCGCCCGGCGCGGCAAGGGCCAGGGCCGCGGCGCGAACCGGCGGCCCAGCGGGCGCGAACGGCACGACGAGAAGATCACGGTCTACGTCTCCGCCGAGGAGCTGATGGACCTCGAACACGCACGCCTGGTGCTCCGCGGGGAGCACGGGCTGGCCGTCGACCGCGGCCGCATCGTCCGCGAGGCGGTGGCGGTGGTCCTGGCCGACCTGGAGTCCCGCGGGGACGCGAGCATCCTGGTCCGCCGCCTGCGCGGCCGCTGACCCGCCCCGCACCCACCCTTCACCGAGAGGCCGCCGACGTCCGCGTCGGCGGCCTCTCGCCGTGCCCCTCTCCCGTACCCTGGACCGCCATGCCCCCCGAACACGACGCCGCCCCCGCGGAGGACCGGGCCCCCGGGGACGGGCGGTTCACCCTGCGGCTCGACAACTTCGAAGGCCCCTTCGACCTGCTGCTCCAGCTGATCTCGCGGCACAAGCTCGACGTCACCGAGGTCGCGCTGTCCCGGGTCACGGACGAGTTCATGGCGTACATCCGGGCCATGGGGCCCGACTGGGACCTCGACCAGACCACCGAGTTCCTGGTCGTCGCCGCCACCCTGCTCGACCTCAAGGCCGCCCGGCTGCTCCCGGTCGCCGAGGTGGAGGACGAGGGCGACCTCGCCCTGCTGGAGGCCCGCGACCTGCTCTTCGCCCGGCTGCTCCAGTACCGCGCCTACAAGCGGATCGCGGAGATCTTCGAGGACCGGGCCGAGGCGGAGGGCCGGCGCCACCCGCGCACCGTGGGGCTGGAGCCGCACCACGCCGACCTGCTGCCCGAGGTCGTCATCAGCATCGGCGCCGAGGGCTTCGCCCGGCTCGCCGTGAAGGCCATGCAGCCGAGGGCCAGGCCGCAGGTGTACGTGGACCACATCCACGCCCCGCTCGTCAGCGTGCGGGAGCAGGCCGCGCTCGTGGTGCGCATGCTGAAGGCGCGCGGCGAGGCCACCTTCCAGGAGCTCACCGAGGACGCCGGGGACACCCTCACCGTCGTGGCCCGCTTCCTGGCCCTGCTGGAGCTCTACCGGGAGAAGGCGGTCGCCCTCGACCAGGAGGACGCCCTGCGGACCCTCACGGTGCGCTGGAGCGGCGGGGACGGCGACGGCGTACCGGCCGTGACCGACGAGTTCGACCGGATCGTGGAGGCGAAGGATTGAACGGCGACACCGGCGCGGTGGCCGCGCTGGACCTCAAGCCGGCCCTGGAGGCCGTACTGATGGTCGTGGACGAGCCCGCCACGGAGACCCACCTCGCCAAGGTGCTGCACCGCACCCCGCGCGAGGTCGCGGACGCCCTGCGCGAGCTGGCCGACGAGTACACGGCCGCGGGCCGCGGGTTCGAGCTGCGGCTCGTCGCGGGCGGGTGGCGGTTCTACAGCCGGGCCGAGTACGCGCCGGCCGTGGAGGGCTTCGTCCTGGACGGCCAGCAGGCCCGGCTCACCCAGGCGGCGCTGGAGACCCTGGCGGTGGTCGCGTACCGCCAGCCGGTGAGCCGGTCGCGGGTCTCCGCGGTGCGCGGAGTGAACTGCGACGGGGTCATGCGGACCCTCCTCCAGCGGGGTCTGGTGGAGGAGGCGGGGACGGAACCCGAAACAGGTGCGATCCTATACAGGACGACGAACTACTTTCTGGAGCGGATGGGCCTGCGCGGCCTGGACGAGCTCCCGGAGCTCGCGCCCTTCCTCCCCGAGGCGGACGCGATCGAAGCCGAGACGCAAGAAGGTGTGCCGTCGTTCGATCCGGACGCACCGTACGCGCCGGATACTTCTGAAGACGACAAGACGACGGAACTTTGATGCGAAGCAGCGGCAGCGGCAACGGCGGCAACAGGAACAGCGGCGGCGGAGGCGGCGGCGGGCGCGGTGGCGCCCGTGGCGGCTCCGGCGGCGGCGGTGGCTACCGCGGCGGTGGCTCCGGAAGCGGCTCGGGCGGCGGATACCGCGGCGGCAGCGGCTCCGGCGGCTCCGGTGGCGGCGGTGCCCGCGGCGGCTCCGGTGGCGGCGGCGGTGCCCGTGGCGGCTCCGGCGGCTACCGAGGCGGCCCGGGCGGCTCCGGCGGCGGCCAGGGCGCCCCGCGCGACCGCGACCGTGACCGCGACCAGGCCCCCCAGCGGCCCCGCAACCCGCGCCCCGAGGAGCGCCGCTACGACGTGGGCCCCGAGGGCGAGCGCACCCGCGGCGCCCGCGGTGACGCGGCCCGCGGCGGGGCCAAGGGCGGCCCCCGCACCTCCCGGACCCCCGGCATCGGCGGCGCCGGCGGCCCGCGCCGCGGTCCCGGCAGCCGCAGCGGCCAGTCCCGCCCGCGCGAGCTGGACGCGCGCATCGAGGAGCGCGTGCGCGACCGGTACGCCGACAAGCCCGTGATCAAGACGCCGAAGACCTTCCCGGGCGCCGAGCAGGAGGGCGAGCGGCTGCAGAAGGTCCTCGCCCGCGCCGGCATGGGCTCGCGCCGCGCCTGCGAGGAGCTGATCGAGCAGGCCCGTGTCGAGGTCAACGGCGAGATCGTGCTGGAGCAGGGCAAGCGCGTCCAGCCGAAGGACGAGATCAAGGTGGACGGTCTGACCGTCGCCACCCAGTCGTACCTGTTCTTCGCGCTGAACAAGCCCGCCGGCGTCGTCTCCACCATGGAGGACCCGGACGGCCGCCAGTGCCTGGGCGACTACGTCACCAACCGCGAGACCCGCCTCTTCCACGTCGGCCGGCTCGACACCGAGACCGAGGGCATCATCCTGCTCACCAACCACGGTGAGCTGGCCCACCGCCTCACGCACCCCAAGTACGGCGTGAAGAAGACCTACGTCGCCGCCATCACCGGCTCCCTGCCGCGCGACATCGGCAAGCGGCTCAAGGACGGCATCGAGCTGGAGGACGGCTGGGCCCGCGCCGACAACTTCCGCGTGCTGGACCAGGTCGGCAAGAACTACATGGTCGAGGTGACCCTCCACGAGGGCCGCAAGCACATCGTCCGCCGCATGCTGTCCGAGGCGGGCTTCCCCGTCGACAAGCTCGTCCGGACCTCCTTCGGCCCGATCGAGCTCGGCGACCAGAAGTCCGGCTGGCTGCGCCGCCTGACCAACACCGAGGTCGGCATGCTCATGCGCGAGGTCGGCCTGTAGGTCCGCCCACGCAGGACCGCCCACGCAGGACCGGCACCCTTCCGCGGACAGAGCCCGCGGCGCCCCACGGCGCCGCGGGCTTTTCCCTTGCCCCGGCTCCGCCCCCCTGTTTATAGTCACTATGACTATTAAGGGAGGGGGCCCGGTATGAACTGGACCTTGAGCTGGACCGAGGTGCTGGGCTTCGCCACCGGCGCCCTGTGCGTCTGGCTGGTGGCCCGCCAGCACATCGCGAACTGGCCCATCGGCATCGCCAACAACATCTTCTTCGTCGTGCTCTTCACCCAGGCCGGCCTCTACGCCGACGCCGGGCTCCAGATCGTCTTCATCGCCCTCGCCGCGTACGGCTGGTGGTCCTGGACCCACGGGGGTGGACCGGGAAGCACCGAAGCCCTCCCGGTGCGCCGCACCACGCGCACCGAATGGCTCTGGCTGGCCGCGGCGGGGGCGGTGGCGACAGCCGGCCTGACCCTGCTGCTCTCCCGCGCCACCGACTCCACCGTCCCCTTCTGGGACGCCGCCACCACCGCCCTCTCCCTCGCCGCGACCTACGGCCAGTGCCGCAAGCTCGTCGAGTCCTGGTGGCTGTGGATCGCCGCCGACCTCGTCTACGTCCCGCTGTACGCCTACAAGGGGCTGCACCTCACCGCCCTGCTCTACGTGGGCTTCCTCGCGCTGTGCGTCCTCGGCCTGCGCGACTGGCGGCGTACGCTCACGCAGCGCACCGCCCCCGCCGCCCTGGAGGCGACCGTATGAGGCGCTTCGGCCACGGGCTGGTGCTCGGCAAGTTCTACCCGCCGCACGCCGGCCACCACCACCTGGTGCGCACCGCCCAGGACCGCTGCGAGCGGCTGACCGTCCTGGTCTGCGCCGCCTCCGTGGAATCGGTGCCGCTCGCCGACCGCGTCGCCTGGATGCGGGAGGCGCACCCGGAGGCCGATGTCGTCGGGGCCGTGGACGACATCCCCGTCGACCTGCACGACCCGGAGATCTGGGAGGCCCATATGGCGATCTTCCGCGCCGCGGTCGGCCGTCCCGTGGACGCCGTCTTCACCTCCGAGGAGTACGGGACCGAGCTCGCGCGCCGGTTCGGCGCCGAGGAGGTCTGCGTCGACCCCGCCCGCACCCTCTTCCCGGTCTCCGGGACGGCCGTCCGCGCCGACCCCGCCGCCTGCTGGGACTACCTGGGCCCGGCCGTACGGGCCCGGCTCGCCCGGCGGATCGTGGTCCTGGGCGCCGAGTCCACCGGCACCACCACCCTCTCCCGGGACCTGGCCGCGCACTACCGGGCCCGCGGCGGCGTCTGGGCGGCCACCGGCTGGGTCGAGGAGTACGGGCGCCGCTACAGCGAGGAGAAGCTGGCCGCCGCGCGGGCCGCCGACCCCGGCGCCACCTGGGCGGAGGTCGCCTTCACCTCGGAGGAGTTCCCGCTGATCGCCCGCCGCCAGGACGCGGCCGAGGAGCGGGCGGCGCGCGCCGGCTCCCCGGTGCTCATCTGCGACACCGACTCCTTCGCCACCGGCATCTGGCACGAGCGGTACATGGGCGGCCGCAACGCCGAGGTCGAGCGGATCGCCGCCGGGCGTCCCCGGGACCTGTACCTGCTGACGGAGGACGCCGACGTGCCCTTCGAGGACGACGGGCTGCGGGACGGCCCCGAGCTGCGGCCCTGGATGACCGGCCGGTTCCGCGAGGAACTGGAGGCCACCGGCCGGCGCTTCCTGGCCGTGCGCGGCGACCGCGGGGCCCGGCTGGCCACGGCCGTCGCCGCCGTGGACGAACTGCTCGCGGAGGGCTGGCGGTTCGCCGACCCGCTGCCGGAGAACCGGTGAGCGGCGCGGCGGCACCGGGCCACGGCCTGCCCGCCCGCGACCCGCACGCGCATGACTCGTACGCCTACGACCCGCACGCCTTCGAGCCCTTCGCGGTGACCGTGGACCTCGCCGTGTTCACCGTACGGGCGGGCGCCCTGCACGTGCTGCTGATCCGGCGCGGCCGGGCACCGTACGCGGGGGACTGGGCGCTGCCCGGCGGCTTCCTCCTCCCTCGGGAGTCCGCCGAGGCGGCCGCCCGGCGCGAACTGGCCGAGGAGACCGGCCTGCCGGACCGGCTCGTCGCCGGACTCCGCCTGGACCAGCTGCGCACCTACAGCGAACCGGACCGCGACCCCCGGATGCGGGTGGTCTCCGTGGCCTTCACGGCGCTCGTCCCCGGCCTGCCGGAACCGGCCGCCGAGGGCGGCGGCGACGCCGACCGGGCCCGCTGGGTGCCCGTCGCCGAGGCCCGCGGCCTCGCCTTCGACCACGCGCAGATCCTGGCCGACGCCCGCGAACGCGTCGGCGCGAAGCTGGAGTACACCTGCCTGGCCACCGCCTTCTGCCCGCCCGAGTTCACCCTCGGCGAGCTGCACGCCGTCTACGAGACCGTCTGGGACACCGCCCTCGACCGCCCCAACTTCCGCCGCAAGGTGCTCGCCACCCCCGGCTTCGTGGAAGCCGTACCCGGCGCGGCCCGGCTCACCGGCGGCCGCGGCAAACCCGCCGCCCTCTACCGGCCCGGCCCGGCCACCACCCTGCACCCGCCCCTGCTCCGCCCCGTGGAAGGAACCCAGCGATGACGACGAGCACCCCGAAGCGCGCGGCCACCGGCGCCCTGATCGGCCTGGCCCTCGGGGACGCCCTGGGCTTCCCCACCGAGTTCAACGACGTGCCCCGGATCCTCGCCAAGACCGGCCCCTGGCGCCGGATGGAGCTGCCCCGCCCGGCGATCGTCACCGACGACACCCAGATGACCCTCGCCCTCGCCCGCGGCATCCGTACCGCCGCCGGACGCGGAGCGGTGGGCCCGCTGCGGCTGACCCGGCCGGTGCGCGAGGAGTTCGTCGAGTGGTACCAGTCGCCCGAGAACAACCGCGCCCCCGGCAACACCTGCCTGCGCGCCTGCTCCCTGCTCAAGCAGCCCGGACGGGACTGGCGCGAGGCCAGCCAGACGCACTCCAAGGGCTGCGGCGCCAATATGCGCGTCGCCCCCGTCGGACTCGTCCCCGGCTGGACCGACGAGGAACGGGCCGGCGCCGCCCAGCTCCAGTCCGCCCTCACCCACGGCCACCCCACCGCCCTCGCCGCCTCGGACCTGACCGCCCGGACCGTACGCCTGCTCGCCACCGGCACGGAGGTCACCGGGCTGGTCGGCCGGCTGCGCTCCTACGCCCTGGAGAACCGCACCCGCTACCACGAGCGCTGGCTCGGCGACCTCTGGATGCGCACCGGCTCCGACGCCTCGCCCGAGTCCTTCATCGCCCGCGGCTGGGACGAATGCCTCGCCGTGCTCGACCGGCTCGCCGCCGCGCTGCGCACCCCGTCCCCCGAGACCGACCCCTGCCTGACCACCGGCGACGGCTGGATCGCGGAGGAGGCCCTGGCCACCGCCCTGCAGTGCTTCCTGCTCTTCCCCGAGGAGCCGCTGCTCGCCCTGCGCCGCGCCGCCTGCACCCAGGGCGACTCCGACTCCCTGGCCTGCCTCGCGGGCGCCTTCGCGGGGGCCCACCTCGGGGCGGAGGTCTGGCCGCGCGCGTGGGAGGGCCGTATCGAGTACCGGGAGGAACTGCTCGCCTTCGGCTCCCTCTGGGACGCCTGACGGCCGGCCGGCCCCGCTGAGGAACCGATTCTTTACGAGGTCCGCTACGAGACCCGCTACGGGATCCGCTACGAGACCGACGCGCGCCGGGTGCGGACCAGGAAGTCCTGCACCCGCGTCCGGTCCGGCTCGGCGGGCAGCGGCGTACCGGCCAGCGCCCGGTCCGTCTCCTCCTGGAGGCGGGCCATCCAGGCGTCGACCTCGTCCCAGCCCAGCTCCCCGCGGCGGACCGCCAGCAGCCGGTCGCGGTAGGGGCCCGCGTCGACGGTGAGGCGGCCGCTGCGCAGCAGGTCACGGCAGGACAGCAGCAGGCGCAGCAGGTGCATGGCGTGCTTCCAGCGCGGGGCGCCGTGCACCCGCAGGTCCGCGAGGAGTTTGCCGCGCTGGGAGACGGCGTACCGGCTGAAGCTCACATGGGCGTGGCGGGAGAGGAAGGCCCCGCGCAGGGACAGCAGTTCCTCGCCGACCGGGGTGAGGTGTTCCACCAGGGGGGAGTGCAGGCACTCCAGGATGTTCGGGTTGGCCCGCAGGGCAAGCTCGCAGAAACGTTCCAGCTCCCAGGAGAACTGCTCCTCGCGCGGGCCCTCCACATGGGTGGGGGGCTTCTCGAACCGCCAGAACAGCGGCGTCGGGGCGAGGTAGACACCGCGCCGGTCGGTGTCGCTCGCCTCCGTCGCCAGCCCGAAGGCCCGGGAGCCCATCACGCACCGGTAGACCGTGTGGTCCCGTACCAGTGAAAGATCGTCCATTTTCGGGAGCCTACGGGACGGACCTCCGGGTATGCCGTCCCATTTTTCCCGGCCCGGCTTTCCCGGCCCCGCCTTCCCCGCCCGGCGGGAAGGCCGGGTCAGACCAGGGTGATGTTGCCGTCCGCCGCGACCTTGATCTTCTTCTCGGCGAGGCCCTTGGTGGCCGGGCCCTTCACCACGGCCCCGTCCGTGTCCTTGAACTCGCTGTTGTGGCAGGCGCAGTCGATCGTGCCGTCCGCCACCTTGGTCACCAGGCAGCCCTGGTGCGGGCAGACCGCCGTGAAGCAGCGGAAGGACCCGGCCGTGGGCTGGGTGATCACGACCTTCTCCTCCTTGAGGATCTTGCCGCCGCCCACCGGCACGTCCGCCGCCTTGGCGATGGTCTTCGCGCCGCCCGCCGCCGGGGCCGAACCGGCGGGGGAGGCGGGTGGCGTGGCCGCCCCCTGTTCGCCCTGCGACGCCTTGCCGCCGTCACCGCCGCCGCACGCGGTGAGCGCACCGCCCGCCACGGCGGCCGCGCCCGCCGCCAGTACCGTGCGCCGGGCGGTCTGCGTGAGGTCACTCATGGGTCTCTCCTCGCTCTGTGGCCGGATCAGCGTGCAGCATCCTGGCCTGCGACGGGCCTCGGGAGAAGCCTGCCGCGCCGGTTACGGTCCCGGCTCCCACGGTGCCAGTGAGGCCGGAGTGCCGGGTGTTCTTACGACCTCCCACACGCGGACCACGGCCTCCCGGTTCAACGCGCCGTGCACGTGTGGGTAGCGGCCGCCGGAATCACCCTCCCGGCGGACCTCGGCGGTCAGCGCCTCCTCGTCCAGCCCGACCGCCAGCAGGGTCCCCGGCACGGCGCGGTAGTGGGCGTCCGCGATCTCCAGGGCCGTCGCCCGGTCGGCCGAGCAGTGCACGAAGCCCTCGGAGCGCAGGGAGGAGGGGGCGTACGGGAGCCCGGGATCCGCGGTCCAGTCCGCGAGCGGGACGATGTGGAAGATCATGCCGATGGTTCTACCGCAGGGCGCGCGGGCGTGTGCGGCAAGTGGCGGCACTGTCCGCTTCGGGGGACATTGTCCGTGTCTCTCAGCCGGGTACGCGCGGACCGCGCGGCCCGGCCCCTCTGCGGAAGGGCAGGACCATGGCAGGAAACGACCTCGGCTCGCTCCTGGGCGGCCTCCTCGGCGGCGGCCAGGGCGGCCAGGGCGGCAGCGGCGGGGGCAATATCCTCGGCGCCCTCCTCGGCGCGCTCACGGGCGGGGCCGGCGGGAGCCACGCGCCCGGTTCGGCCCCGGGCTCCGGCGGCGGGAGCAACCCGCTCGGCGGCCTGCTCGACATGCTGGTCAAGTCCGGGCTCGCCGACCAGGCCCAGTCCTGGCTCGGCAGCGGCGACAACAAGCCCGTCAGCGGTGCGCAGATCGCGGAGGCGCTGCCGGACCGGACCCTCCAGCAGGTGGCCGACGAGGCCGGGGTCACCCCGGAGGCGGCGGCCGACCAGATCGCCCGGAGCCTGCCGACGGCCGTGGACCGGCTGTCCCCGCAGGGCCAGCTGCCGGCCGGCTCGCTGGAGGACATCATCCGGGCCCAGAAGCTCTGACCGGGCCCGCCACCGCGGTGCGGGGCCCGGCCGCCGTCCCACCGGACGGACGGCCGGGCCCCGCACCCGTGCGGGCTGACTAGGCTGTGACCGAAGATCGTCAGCCCCCGTCCGTCCGCACCCCGCGTCCCCGCGTCCCCGCACCCCTGGAGCATCCCGTGAGAACCGCCGTCGTCATCGGAACCGGACTGATCGGCACCTCCGCGGCCCTCGCCCTCGCCGCCCGCGGGATCACCGTGCACCTCACCGACCACGACCCGGACCGGGCCCGGACGGCCGCCGCCCTCGGCGCCGGCACCGACCAGGCGCCCGACGGGCAGGTCGACCTCGCGATCGTCGCCGTACCCCCCGCCCACGTCGCCGCCACCCTGGCCGACGCCATCGGGCGCGGCGCGGCGACCATCCCGCTCACCGTCAAGAACACCTCGGGGCGCAGCGAGCCGGTCTACATCTACAACCTGGGCA
>NZ_JBEYVX010000094.1:0-22636 GCF_040644195.1 Streptomyces sp. NPDC047014
GGGTGGCACCGACATCATGGTCGAGATCAACTTCGACCACCGCCGTCCGGAGTACCTCCTCGACCTCAACCGCATCGGGCTGCTGCGGGAGTGGGCGCGGGGGCGGGGGGCGCCGGTGCCGCGCTCGGCCCCGGTCTCGTCCTCCAGCCGCAGGGTCAGTGAGATCCGCTTGCGCGGGATGTCCACGTCCATGACCTTGACGCGCACGATGTCGCCCGGCTTGACCACGTCCCGGGGGTCCTTGACGAAGGTCTTCGAGAGCGCCGACACATGGGCCAGCCCGTCCTGGTGGACGCCGATGTCGATGAAGGCGCCGAAGGCGGCCACGTTGGTGACGACGCCCTCCAGGATCATCCCGGGCTCCAGGTCCCCGATCTTCTCCACGCCCTCCTTGAAGGTGGCCGTCTTGAAGGCGGGCCGCGGGTCGCGGCCGGGCTTCTCCAGCTCGCGCAGGATGTCGGTGACCGTGGGCAGGCCGAACGCCTCGGTGACGAACTGCTCGGGCCGCAGCGAGCGCAGCACCCCGGTGTTGCCGATCAGCGCCGCGACCTCGCCGCCCGCCGTCTTGCCCATGGCGCGGACCACCGGGTACGCCTCGGGGTGCACGGCGGAGGCGTCCAGCGGGTCCTCGCCGCCGCGGATGCGCAGGAAGCCCGCGCACTGCTCGTACGCCTTGGGGCCGAGGCGGGCCACGTCCTTGAGGCCCTTGCGGCTGCGGAAGGGGCCGTTCGCGTCGCGGTGGGCGACGATGTTCTCGGCGAGGGTGCCGCTGATGCCGGAGACCCGGGAGAGCAGGGGCGCGGAGGCGGTGTTGACGTCGACGCCGACGCCGTTCACGCAGTCCTCCACCACCGCGTCGAGGGAGCGGGACAGCTTCACCTCGGACAGGTCGTGCTGGTACTGGCCGACGCCGATGGACTTCGGGTCGATCTTGACCAGTTCGGCGAGCGGGTCCTGGAGGCGGCGGGCGATGGAGACGGCGCCGCGCAGCGAGACGTCCATGCCGGGCAGTTCCTGCGAGGCGAAGGCGGAGGCGGAGTACACGGAGGCGCCCGCCTCGGAGACCATCACCTTGGTGAGGCCCAGCTCGGGGTGGCGGGAGATCAGGTCGCCGGCGAGCTTGTCGGTCTCGCGGGAGGCCGTGCCGTTGCCGATGGCGACCAGGTCGACCGCGTGCTCCTTGGCGAGCCGGGCCAGCTTGGCGAGGGATTCGTCCCACTTGTTGGCGGGCACGTGCGGGTGGATCACGTCGGTGGCGACGACCTTGCCGGTGGCGTCCACGACGGCCACCTTCACCCCGGTACGGAAGCCCGGGTCGAGGCCGAGCGTGGCCCGGGTGCCGGCGGGCGCGGCGAGCAGCAGGTCGCGCAGGTTCGAGGCGAAGACCCGCACGGCCTCGTCCTCGGCGGCCTGGCGCAGCCGCGTCCGCAGGTCGATGCCGAGGTGGACCTGGACCTTGGTGCGCCAGCACCAGCGGACCGTGTCCGCGAGCCACTTGTCACCGGGGCGGGCCTGCTGCGAGGGGGCCGCGATGCCGAAGCGGCGGGCGATCATGCCCTCGTAGGCGGAGGGGCCGGGGGTCTCGCGGTCCTCGGGGGTCTCGGGCTCCAGGTTGAGGTCCAGGACCTCTTCCTTCTCGCCGCGCAGCATGGCGAGGACGCGGTGGGAGGGCAGGGCGGTGAAGGGCTCCGCGAAGTCGAAGTAGTCGGCGAACTTGGCGCCCGCCTCCTCCTTGCCCTCGCGGACCTTCGCGGCGAGCCGGCCGCGGCCCCACATGCGCTCGCGCAGCTCACCGATGAGGTCGGCGTCCTCGGCGAAGCGCTCGGTGAGGATGGCGCGGGCGCCCTCCAGGGCGGCGGCCGGGTCCGCGACGCCCTTGTCCGCGTCGACGAAGGCGGCGGCCGCGGCGGCCGGGTCCACCGAGGGGTCCGCGAGCAGGCCGTCCGCGAGCGGTTCCAGCCCGGCCTCGCGGGCGATCTGCGCCTTGGTGCGGCGCTTGGGCTTGAAGGGCAGGTAGATGTCCTCCAGCCGGGCCTTGGTGTCGGCCGCCTGGATCCGCGCCTCCAGCTCGGCGTCCAGCTTGCCCTGCTCCCGTACGGAGTCCAGGATCGCGGCGCGCCGGTCCTCCAGCTCGCGCAGATACCGCAGCCGCTCCTCCAGGGTGCGCAGCTGGGCGTCGTCGAGCATCTCGGTCGCTTCCTTGCGGTAGCGCGCGATGAACGGCACGGTGGAGCCGCCGTCGAGCAGCTCCACGGCGGCCTTGACCTGCCGCTCCCGTACGCCGAGCTCCTCGGCGATCCTGCCTTCGATGGACATCGTCACGATCGGGTCCCGCCTGCCTTCGTTTGCACTGGAAGGCTGCCAATTGTGGCAGGTGGCGCCGGCGGAGCGCGGAAGCCCTGCCCGCGGGGGCGGTGTCAGGAGTGTATTCGGGGCGGACTCGTGACGGCCGAATGGCGATCGTGTGACAGCAGGGGCCATGGACATGACCTGGGTGGCCGGGGGTGAATACGGTCGAACGACGACCTTGAACCGAGCTGTCTCCCCTACCACTTGGAGTCATTCGTGCACCGCAAAGTCATCGTCCCGAGCGTGCTCGCCGCCTCCCTCCTGCTGGTGATCCCGGCGTCGGCGGCCAGTTCCGGTCCGGGCGCCCCGGGTATCGGCGATCCCTACTACCCGGCCAGCGGCAACGGCGGATACGACGTGTCCCACTACGACCTGCGCCTGAAGTACCAGCCCAAGACGGACCTGCTCGAAGGCACCGCGACCCTGCTGGCCACCGCCAAGCAGGACCTGTCCCGCTTCAATCTGGACTTCGGCCTGAAGGTCAGCGAGATCCGGGTCAACGGCGCCAAGGCGAAGTTCGCCACCTCCGGATCGCACGAGGTGGAGGTGACCCCGGCGAAGCCGCTGGCCCGCAATACGCCGCTGACCGTGGTCGTCACGTACGCCGGGAAGCCCTCGGAGCTCAAGGTCGACGGCTGGACGGCCTGGCAGCGCACGCCCGACGGCGGGGTGGCGGCGCAGGAGCCGGACTCGGCCGTCTGGTGGTTCCCGAGCAATGACCACCCGCTGGACAAGGCCACCTTCGACATCTCCGTCAACGTGCCCGACGGCACCCAGGCGATCAGCAACGGCGTGCTCCAGTCGCAGACTTCGAAGCTCGGCTGGACCCGGTACAACTGGCGCTCGAACAAGCCGCAGGCGACGTATCTGGCCACGCTCGCCGTCGGCAAGTTCGACATCACCACGGACACCACGGCGAGCGGGCTGCCGATCGTCAACGCCTACAGCAAGGACCTCGGCGACAACGCGGGCGCGGCGCGCGCCAGCGTGGAGCGCACGGGCGAGGTCACCGAGTGGCTGGAGGGGGTCTTCGGCCCCTACCCCTTCAACGCGCTCGGCGGCTACGTGCCGAACGTGAACGCCGGCTACGCCCTGGAGACCCAGACCCGGCCGTTCTACGGTCCGGGGCAGTTCCGCAACGGCGCCAACGTCTCGGTGGTCGTGCACGAGCTGGCGCACCAGTGGTACGGCGACAGCGTCTCGGTGGAGGGCTGGAAGGACATCTGGATCAACGAGGGCTTCGCCCGCTACAGCCAGTGGCTGTGGTCGGAGAAGGAGGGCGAGGGCACCGCGCAGGAGCTCGCCGACTGGGCCTACTCGGTGCGCCCGGCCGAGGACCCCTTCTGGCAGGTCAAGCCGGGTGACCCCGGTCCGGAGAACCAGTTCCACGGGGCCGTCTACGACCGCGGCGCCATCGCCCTGCAGGCGCTGCGCAACGAGATCGGCGACGAGAAGTTCTTCCGGATCCTCAAGGGCTGGCCGACCGAGCGTGCCTACGGCAACGCCAAGGTCGGGGACTTCGTCCGGTACGCCGAGAAGGTCTCGGGCAAGCCGCTGGCCCAGCTGTTCGAGACCTGGCTGTACACCCCGGGCAAGCCCGCCGCCTCCGCGCTCAACCCGGCGAAGGCCCCGTCCAAGGCCCGCTCGGCGCAGCCGTCGGCCCCGGAGGGGTCCGCTCCGGCGAAGCCCGCCGCGGAGCCGAAGTCCTGGAAGAAGATCGCGGAGACGAACACCGTCCACGACACGCAGCACGGCGCCGGCCCCGGCCACCGGCACTGAGCCCGCGCCCGGCCCGCGGCCCCCGTGTCCGGCGGAGGCCGCGGGTCGGGCGTACGGAGGTCAGCCGCGTCCCGCGTGCCAGGCGGCGCGGGCGCGGTAGGCGATCGGCAGGTAGCGCAGCCGTTCCGGCAGCAGCGGTACGAGGAGCCGTACGGCGGTGCTGAACCGCCGCAGCCGGCGCTCCTGGGCCGGGCTCCACTCCAGTCCGACGGCGGCGCGCGCCTCGGGCGGCATGTACCCGACGGTGACGAAGGCCCGCAGGCGCAGGAAGGCGGCCCGCAGCACGGGCCAGGTGAGCCGCAGCAGCAGCCGTACGGGGAGCGGTCCGCCCGCGGGCCGGGGCAGCGGCACATCGGTGGCGACCAGCTCGCGGGCGACCGCGGTGGGCTCGATCTCCTCGGCCAGCATCCGGGCCCAGTAGGGCCAGTACTCCTCGATCGTCTGCGGCATGTCCCGGTCGTGCAGGCCCAGGATCC
Organism: Streptomyces sp. NPDC047014; assembly: GCF_040644195.1. Lineage (NCBI taxonomy): Bacteria > Bacillati > Actinomycetota > Actinomycetes > Kitasatosporales > Streptomycetaceae > Streptomyces > Streptomyces sp. NPDC047014. Next base: position 4,605 of record NZ_JBEYVX010000094.1, read on the forward strand.
GGCCCACCTGGAGCCATTCCCGGTAGAGCTGCCGCTCCTGGGCGGGGGTGAAGCGGCGCAGCAGGTAGCGCCCGGCGTAGAGGTAGACGGGGAAGCCGGTGGCGTGCACCCAGGCGTAGCAGGCCGGGTCCAGGGAGTGGTAGCGGCGGCCGCGGGTGTCGGTGCCCTGGATGTCCTTGTGCAGCCGGCGGACCCGGCGGCCCTCCTCGGCGGCCTCCTCCCCGCCGTACACCCAGAGCTGGACCGAGCGCAGCGAGCGCTCGCCGCGGCCCCAGGGGTCGGTGCGGAAGACGGAGTACTGGTCGACGCCGGAGGCGATGGCGGGGTGCGCGACCTGGAGGGTGAAGGCGGCGGGCAGCATCAGCAGGGCGCGGATGTCCCCGGCGATGGTCCAGAGCACTCCGCCGGGGGGCGGCGGTACGGGATCGGGCCGGGCGGCGGAGGTCTTCCGCCTGCCGGTCACGGCCCGCCGGTCGGTCCCGCTCATGCCTGCCCCCAGGGTGTCGATCTCTTCCGATTCCCAGTATGACCTGCGGTCGGGCAGGCGCTCGGGACGGGTCGGCGACCCGGCGGGAGGGGCCCGCCGCGTGATCGTCGCGGGCCGGACAGAAAGTCGCTGCACGGGTGTTACCCAGAGGTAACCGTGGCTGCTTGGATGACGGAGCCGATCTTCCCGTGCAGGAATGATGGAGACCCCCATGCTGCTCAGCTCCCACCGCCGCCACCGCCACCGCGCCGCCGCCGCGGCCGTCGCGGCGGTCGCCGCCGGCACCCTGGCCGCCACCACCGTGCCCGCCGCCGCGGCCGCGGAGAACGCCACCGCGCCGCGGCTCAGCGTGCTGTCGTACAACGTGTTCCTGATGAGCAAGAACCTGTACCCGAACTGGGGCCAGGACCACCGGGCCGCGCAGATCCCCCGGGCCTCCTTCTACCAGGGCCACGACGTGGTCGTGCTCCAGGAGGCGTTCGACAACAGCGCCTCGGACGCGCTCAAGGCCAACTCGGCCGCGCAGTACCCGTACCAGACCCCGGTCGTGGGCCGGAGCAAGAGCGGCTGGGACGCGACCGGTGGTTCGTACTCCTCGACCACCCCGGAGGACGGCGGCGTCACCGTCCTCAGCAAGTGGCCGATCCTGCGCAAGGAACAGTTCGTCTTCAAGGACGCCTGCGGGGCCGACTGGTGGTCGAACAAGGGCTTCGCGTACGTCGTGCTGAACGTGAACGGCGCGAAGGTGCACGTGGTCGGCACGCACGCGCAGTCCACCGACCCGGGCTGCGGCGCGGGCGAGGCGGCGGAGATGCGCGCCCGCCAGTTCCGCGCGATCGACGCCTTCCTGGACGGCAAGAACATCCCGGCGAGCGAGCAGGTCATCCTGGCGGGCGACCTCAACGTCGACTCGCGCACCCCGGAGTACGCGGCCCTCCTCGCCAACGCCGACCTGGCCGACTCCGACCGGCGCACGGGGCACCCGTACTCCTTCGACACGGCGCTGAACTCCATAGCGAAGTACCGCTACCCGACGGACCCGCGCGAGGACCTGGACTACGTCCTGCACCGCAAGGGGCACGCGCGCCCGGCGGGCTGGGAGAACAACGTGGTGAAGGAGGAGACCACCCCCTGGACGGTCTCCAGCTGGGGCACCTCGTACACGTACAACAACCTCTCGGACCACTACCCGCTGATCGGCCGCTGACGCCAGCGGCGCCTGCCCCTCCCGCCTGAGACGGGAGGGGCACTTCCGCACGTCCGGGGGCCCGGGGGTCCGGGAGCCCGGGGGTCAGTCCAGCGGCAGGGCCTGATGCGCCGCGACGATCTCGTCGACGCGCCGGGCGAGGTCGAAGTCCGCCGCGGTGAGGCGGTTGCCCGCGTCGTGCGTGGTGATGCCGACCCGGAGGTGGTCGATCCTCAGGTCGAGGTCGGCGTGATGCAGGCTCCGCCGTGCCAGGTCGGCGATCGTCACGATCGCGGCCACGGCCGCGTGGTAACGGATCGGGTAGGTCCGGGTTATCGCGTCGTCCACCTGCTCCCACCCCGGCAGCACCGCCAGATGCTCGGCGATCTCCTCGTGCGTCAACAGCCGCGGCTCACCCATGCCAGCTCCCCTCATTCACGTACCCAGAACCTCGACGAGACCCCCACCCCACCGGGGTACCGCGCCACGGCCACATACCCGCTCCGGCGCCCCGAATTCACGCGGCACCACTACCGGCCCACGCCTCCGGGCGGAAGGGGCGCCTTCGCGCGCCGCCAGTAGGCTGCCGCCATGACGATTCGCGCGGTGGTGTTCGACGTCGGGGAGTGCCTGGTCGACGAGACCAGGGAGTACGGCACCTGGGCGGACTGGCTCGGCGTCCCGAGGCACACGTTCGCCGCGATGTTCGGCGCGGTCATCGCCCAGGGCCGGGACTACCGCGAGGTGTTCCAGCCGTTCCGGCCCGGCTTCGACCTCACCGCCGAGCGGGAGGCCCGCGCGGCGGCCGGGAAGCCGGAGTGGTTCGGCGAGGGCGATCTCTACCCGGACGTCCGGCCCGCGCTGGCCCGGCTCCGCGCCGACGGCCTGTGGCTGGCGATCGCCGGGAACCAGACCGTACGCGCGGGCGGCCTGCTCCGCGACCTGTTCACCGGGGACGTCGACCTGATCGGCACCTCGGACGACTGGGGCGCCAGCAAGCCGGACATCGCGTTCTTCGACCGGCTCGCCGACGCCGTGCCCTTCCGAAACGACGAGATCCTCTACGTCGGCGACCGCATCGACAACGACCTCCGCCCCGGCGCCAAGGCAGGCATGCACACCGCCCTCATCCACCGCGGCCCGTGGGCGACGATCCAGTGGAACACCCCCGAAGCCCGCGAACTGCCAACGTTCCGCATCGCCAGCCTCACCGAACTGTCCCCCCGAATCACCGACTTCAACAAACAAAACCACTGACCACGGCCCCCCACCCGTAGAGCCGGTCGTCGAGGTCACGGACGTACTGCTCGTGCTCCCACGGACCGAGCGCGCGCCGCACCTCGCGGACCCGCTCCAGCCCGGTCGCGTACCAGTGGACCTCCAGCAGCTCCAGCGCTTGCAGCGCGTACCCGACAGCGGCCTCGGGGCGTCCGGCCGCGGCCTCGACGGCGCCGAGGTCTCCGAGGATGACGGTGCGCTGCTTGTCGTCGTCGGTCGTGAGCCCGTCGAGGGCACCGAGGAGGGTTTCGCGCGCCTGCGGCAGGTGCCCGGCCTTGAGTTGTGTATTGCCCTTGAATGCGGCCAGGCGGATGCCCGAGAACCAGTCCATCCACTCCGGCGCCGGGGTGGCGGTGTCATCGACGACGGTCTCGCCGTGGGCGATCAGGTTCAGAGCGGTGCGGGTGTCGCCGCACAGGGTGGCGCACTCGGCCTCGACGGCGTCGAGCCACGCCACGAAGTATCCGGGTGCCTGGGCACGGCGGGCGTAGGTCCGGGCCGCGATCATCCTTTCGGTCGCAGGCTCGCGCCGGCCGGTCCACCCGGGGATGAACGCCATGTGGGCAAGGACGGCGGCGCCGAGGAGCGCGTCGTCGGCTTCGCCGGCCGCCTGGAGCGCGCGCACCCAGGTGTCGCTCGCGCGGGTGGGCTCGCGCAGGTCGAAGAACTCGATGCGGCCGGCGAGGAGGTAGGACTCGGCGAGGGCGGCGGCGAGGGTCTGCCGAGTGCGGCCGGTGGTGGCGTCGAGGAGCTGTCCGCCGAGGGTGGCGTGCGCGGCGACGGCCGGGTGGAGGGTGGCCGGGGCGACAGTCCAGTAGAGCCTGCGGTGTGCTCTGGTGACGGCAAGGAAGTCAGCGGCTGCGGTGGCGGGTTGCGGAGCGTTCGGGGTACGCACGGGCCCTCGGTTGGCCGGCGTGAGGAGGCTGACAGTCGCCTGCGGACCGGTGCCGGGCGGCACGTTGAAGCCGAGTTCGTCCAGCGGGCGGCCGAGGAGGTCGACGAGCGCCTGGCGGACATCCGGCTGCGGGAGTGGCGGGTTGTCGGCCTCGTAGCGGCGGGCCTGGCGCAGGCCGATGTGGATGCCACGGGTGGCGAGCGCGTCGACGAGTTCCTGCTGGGTCCGGTAGCCGGCGGCGAGCCGGGCGGCACGGAAGCGCGGGTTGCCGGTGGGTCGGGTCATGCCAACTCCCTTTGTGGGCAGGGGTGCTACCCCACTGTCTCAGGATGGCCTCTTGACTGTCACGCGTCACCGGATCGAGGGCACGAAAGTCCTCTATGAGGACCCGAAGAGTCCTCCCTCAAGCCCTCTTCTCAGGACTTATGCAGGTCCATTGTGTCTCCCACACCCGCTGACAAAGGTAGGGAGCCCGCAATGGCCCACCGGCACGACGCCGAAACCGACATCCCGCACGCCCTGCTCCGCAAGCAGGTACGCGACATCGCGTCCGGCACCGCGGGCACCCTCATGGCCGTGCGCGTGGAGAACGTTGCCACAGCCGGCGGCCCGGGCGAGCGGTGGGCGGAGATCGCCTATATCCGCCCGACCCGCGGCGGCATCGAGTTCACCACGGCTGTATCGAACATCGAGCCCCGGTGATGCGGATGCGGATCCCGATCTCCGACGCCACACCGCCCCGCGGCTGCCCGTCCTGCGGCGCGACACCGGTACCCGGCGGCGGCCCGGAGGGCGGCGCGACGCTCCACGAGAAGGGCTGCCCGCGCAGCGGCCGCACCGGCGTCACCTGATCCGCCCCGAAGCGTCCGCTCCGGAACAAGGTCGAACGCCCCCCTCCGGCCGGGGCACCCACGCGTCACGCCGATCGCATCGGCCGGGAGGATCAGGGTCCGGCGGTCTGTGCCGGCTCGCGGCACGCGGGCTTCGTCCCAGCTCATTGGCGCGCGAACACCGCTCCACGATTCCGCGGAGCGGTGCGCCTGGTCCGCGTACTTTCGCCACAGCGACCAGCCCGCGCCCCCGGTCCGGACCTCGCGGGTCAGTCATGGCGCCCCCGCAGAAAGACCGAACAGACGGTTCAGCGGGGGGTCAGGGTTGGTGGGGTTCCCTGTACAAGGAGTTGAGTACCGGGGCGTACTTCGTGTGGATCGCTCGGCGGCGGAGTTTGAGGGACGGGGTCAGTTCGCCCGATTCCGGGCTCCATTCCTCCGTCAGGAGGCGGTAGCGCTTGATCTGTTCGGTGCGGTTCAGGCGGGCGTTGGCCGTCGCCACCGCGCGGGCGATCTCCTCCTGGACGGCCGCGTGGGCGGCGAGGGCGGTCGGGGAGTCCGCCTCGATGCCCCGGGAGCGGGCCCAGACGGGGGCCAGTTCGGGGTCGAGGACCAGCAGGGCGACGAGGTAGGAGCGGCCCTCGCCGTGGACCAGGGCCTGGCCGATCAGCGGGTGCTCCTTGACCGTGTTCTCCACCAGCGCGGGCGAGACGTTCTTGCCCGTCGAGGTGATGATCAGCTCCTTCTTGCGGTCGGTGATCCAGAGGAAGCCGTCCTCGTCGATCCGCCCGACGTCCCCGGTCGGGAACCAGCCCTCCGCGTCCGCCGCGCTCTCCACCGTCCCGTCCGGCCGCAGGTAGCCGTCGAAGACGGTCGCGCCCCGGGTCAGGATCTCCCCGTCCTCCGCGATCCGCAGCTCCAGCCCCTCGATGGGCCGGCCCACCGACCCCAGCCGGAATCCGCTCGTGGCGCTGTTGAGCGTGCACACGCCCGAGGTCTCGGTCAGCCCCCAGGCGTCCATGACCGTGATGCCCCAGCCCGCCCAGAAGCGGACGACGTCGATCGGCATCGGCGCGGTGGCACTGGCCGTCCAGACCAGCCGGTCCATGCCCGCCAGCCGCAGCAGCGGATCGAGCACCCGCTCCTTCGCCTCGGCGTACGAGGCTTCGAGCGCGGCCGGGATCTCTTCGCCCCGCTCCTGGTGCCCGGCCCGCGCCCGGGCCAGGTCGTTCGCGGCCTCGATGGCCGTCCGCTGCTCCTCGGGGAGCTGCGCGAGCACCGCCCGCACCGAGGCGGCCAGCTTCTCCCACACCCGCGGCACCCCGAAGAACTCCACCGGCCGCAGCTCACGCACCGCCCCGGCCACGGCCGCGGGATCGGCGCACAGCATCACGTGCGAGGCCCGCAGCAGGGGCAGGTAGATGCCGAGCACGCGCTCGGCGATGTGCGCGAAGGGCAGGTAGCAGATGTGCTCCGCGTGCTCGGGCAGATCCACGCCCCCGTCGATGCGGACCGCCTGGAGCACGAGGTGGCGGTGGCTCAGCCGGACCCCCTTGGGGTCGCCGGTGGTGCCCGAGGTGTAGACCACGGTCAGCGGGTCCCCCGGGACGGACTCCCGCCACGCCTTCTCGAAGGCGTCGGCGCGGTGGAGCCGGGCGCCGCTCGCGTACAGGGAGGCGTACGTGGTGTGCCCGCCGGCCTCGGCGGCCTCGGCCACCACCAGCCGCTCCAGCGGTACGGTCCCGTCCGCCAGCAGCGGTTCCCAGCGGACGAGCTCGCGCGCGCCCTCCACGACGGCGGTCCTGGCCCGGCTGTGGCGGGCGATATGGGCGATCTGCTCGGGCGCGGAGGTCCCGTACACGGTGACGGGCACGGCGCCGAGGTGGACGAGGGCGAGGTCGCTGAGCCAGTGCTCGGGGCGGTTGCCCAGCATGAGCAGGACATGCTCGCCGCGTTCGACGCCGAGGGCGGCGTAGCCGGCGGCGAGGACGGCCACCTTGCGGCGCACCTCGCTCCAGGTCAGCGTCGTCCACTCGGCGGCGTCCGGGCCGGCCCGCCACGAGAGGGCGGGGAGCTCCCCGTACTCGGCGGCGTTGCGGGCCAGCAGGGCGGGGAAGGTGATCTCTCCGGGGGGTCCGGGCAGTCGCAGGTTCGTGGGCATGGGCAGCTCCTGGCCGTTTCACATCGTTGGTGCGACAGCAATACTGTTGAACCCAAGCTGTGGAGCAGAGAGCGAGGCGCAGACGATGGCCGACCAGGCACCCGAGCCGATGCTCACCGTCGACGAGCTGGCGGCCCGGGCGGGCGTCACCGTGCGCACCGTACGGTTCTACAGCACCCGCGGCCTTTTGCCCCCTCCCGTGATCGGACCTCGTCGGGTGGGGCACTACGGGCCGGAGCACCTGTCCCGGCTCGCCCTGATCGAGGAGCTCCAGCACCAGGGCATGACCCTGTCCGCCATCGAGCGCTATCTGGACGCCCTGCCCGCCGACCTGAGCGCGCACGACCTGGCCATCCACCGAGCGATGGTGGCGAGTTGGGCTCCGGACGCGGCCCAGGTGGTGCCCCGCGAGGAGCTGGAGCGGCGGGCCGGGCGGGGCCTGTCGGACGAGGACGTGCGCCGGCTGACGGCCATGAACGTGCTCGCCGCCCAGGGGGACGGATTCCGGGTGGACGTGGGGCTGCTGCGGCTGGGGGTGGCGCTGCTGGACGTGCCGATCGCGCACGAGACGATCCTCGCGGCCCGCACGGTGCTGATCGAGCACGCCCGCTCAGCCGCGCACGGGCTGACGGCGCTGTTCCGGGACGAGGTGTGGGGGCCGTTCACGGAGGGCGAGAGCGATCCGGAGCGGGTGGAGTCGATGAAGGCGCTGTCGGCGCACATGCAGCCGATGGTGGTGCAGGCGCTGGTGACGGCCTTCCAGCGGTCCCTGCGCGAGGAGTTGCGGGCCGCGTTCGTATCGGGCGCCGAGTGAGCGGCGTCGGGTAGTTTTCCCGGCATGGCAGTCATCCACAGCACCACGATGTCCCCCGGCAAGCTCGAACTCCTCGCGGACTGGCTGCCGTCGCGGCCCTGGTACCGGGGTACGAAGCCCTCCGCGGCCGCGCTGGCCCGCGCGGGCGGCTTCCGGCTGGACGACCCGGAGGGCGAGGTGGGCATCGAGTTCATGGTGGTCCGGGACCCCTCGGGCGGAGCGCCGGTCACCTATCTGGTGCCGCTGGCCTACCGGGGTGCGCCGCTGGAGGAGGCCCGGGAGGGGCTGATCGGCACCTCGGAGCACGGCGTACTGGGCCGCCGCTGGATCTACGACGGCGCGCACGACCCGGTGCTGGTCGCGCAGCTGCTGGCGCTGCTGGCGGGCCGGGCGGCGGCGCAGCACCAGAACGAGAGCGATGTCCCGGACCCGACGGTCGAGGTGCGGGGCGCGGGCGCCGGCGTACCGGAGGGACTGGCCGGGACCGGGGCCGTCACGGACACCGCCGCGGCCACGGTGGTCGGCGTCGGCCCGGCCGGGCGGGAGCGGCCCGCGCCGGCCCTGACGGTGGCGCGGGTGCTGGAGCCCGGTACGGCGGACGGTGACGGGCTGCTCGGCCAGGTGCTGGCCGGGTGGACGGAGGCGGACGGCACCCTGCGGCGCGGCGTCTTCGCGGCCCTGCGCGAAGCCTGAGGCGGCCCGCGCGAAGCCCTTGAGGCGCGTCCCCGCGCGTAGCCCCTGAGGCGCGTCCTGCCGTCCCGGGGCACCCGCGCGGGCACCCCAGGACGGCAGGCGCCCCGCTCAGTCGGTGTACGTCTCGCCGCGCTCCGCCTTCGCCACGAGCGAGGCCGGCGGGTCGAAGCGCTCGCCGTACCGCGCGGCGAGCTCCCGCGCGCGGGCCACGAAGCCCACGAGGCCGCCCTCGTAGCCGTTGATGTACTGGAGCACGCCGCCGGTCCACGCCGGGAAGCCGATGCCCATGATGGAGCCGATGTTGGCGTCGGCCACCGAGGTGAGCACGCCCTCGTCCAGGCAGCGGACGGTGTCCAGCGCCTCGGAGAAGAGCATCCGCTCCTTCATGTCCTCGAAGGGGATCTCGTGGCCCGGCTTCGCGAAGTGCTCGCGCAGCCCCGGCCAGATCCGGGACCGCTTGCCGGCCTCGTCGTACTCGTAGAAGCCGGCCCCGCCGCTGCGGCCGGGGCGGCCGAACTCGTCGACCATCCGGTCGATGACGGTGTCCGCGGGGTGCACGGTCCACGTACGGCCCTCCGCCTCGAACGCCTTGCGGCTCTCGTTGCGGATCTTGCGAGGCAGCGTGAGGGTGAGCTCGTCCATCAGGGAGAGCACCTTGGCCGGGTAGCCGGCCTGGGCGGCCGCCTGCTCGACGGAGGCGGGCTCGGCGCCCTCGCCGACCATAGCCACGCCCTCGTTGATGAACTGGCCGATGACGCGCGAGGTGAAGAAGCCGCGCGAGTCGTTGACGACGATCGGCGTCTTGTTGATCTGGCGTACGAGGTCGAAGGCGCGGGCGACGGCCTCCTCGCCGGTCCCCTCCCCCTTGATGATCTCGACCAGCGGCATCTTGTCCACGGGCGAGAAGAAGTGCAGGCCGATGAAGTCGGCGGGCCGCTTCACGCCCTCCGCGAGCCCGGTGATGGGCAGCGTGGAGGTGTTGGAGCAGAGCAGCGCGTCGGGGGCGATGACGTCCTGGATCTCCTGGAACACCCGGTGCTTGAGCTCGGTGTCCTCGAAAACGGCCTCGATGACGGCATCGCAGCCCGCGAGGTCGGCCACGTCGGCGGTGGGGGTGATCCGGGCCAGCAGCTCGGCGCGCTTGGCCTCGGTGGTCCGGCCGCGCGAGAGCGCCTTGTCGAGCAGCTTCTCGGAGTACGCCTTGCCCTTGGCGGCGGCCTCGGCGGTGACGTCCTTGAGGACCACCTCGATGCCCGCGCGGGCGCAGGAGTAGGCGATTCCGGCGCCCATCATGCCGGCGCCGAGGACGGCGACCCTGGTGACCTTGCGCGGCTCGACGCCCTGCGGGCGGCTGCGGCCGGCGTTGACGGCCTGGAGGTCGAAGAAGAACGCCTGGATCATGTTCTTGGCGGTCTGCCCGGTGACCAGCTCGGTGAAGTAGCGGGCCTCGATGGTCAGCGCGGTCTCGAAGTCGACCTGGGAGCCCTCGACGGCGCAGGCCAGGATGTTGCGCGGCGCCGGGTACGGGGCCCCGTTCAGCTGCTTCTTGAGGCTGGCCGGGAAGGCCGGGAGGTTGGCGGCGAACCTCGGGCTGGACGGCGTACCGCCGGGGATCTTGTAGCCGGGCACGTCCCAGGGCTGCCGGGACTCGGGGTGGGCGTCGATGAAGGCGCGGGCCTTGGCCAGCATCTCCTCGGGCGTCGAGGCCAGTTCGTGGACCAGGCCGTTCTCCAGGGCGCGCTGCGGGCTGTACTGGGTGCCCTGGAGCAGCACCTTGAGCAGCGCGTCGGCGATGCCCATGAGGCGGACGGTACGGGTGACACCGCCGCCGGCGGGGAGCAGGCCGAGGGTGACCTCGGGCAGGCCGATCTTGGAGCCGGGGGCGTCGAGGGCGACGCGGTGGTGCGAGGCGAGCGCGATCTCGTAACCGCCGCCCAGCGCCGCGCCGTTGATCGCGGCGACGACGGGCTTGCCCAGGGTCTCGATGCGGCGCAGGGAGCGCTTGATGGCGTTACCGGTCTCGAAGGCGAGCTGCGCGTGCTCCGGGCGCAGCTGGATCATGTCCTTGAGGTCGCCGCCCGCGAAGAAGGTCTTCTTGGCGGAGGTGTAGACGATGCCGCGGATGGAGTCCTTCTCGGCCTCGGCGCGGTCCGCGACGGCCGCGATGGACTCCTGGAAGGCGCGGTTCATCGTATTGGCGGACTGGCCCGGGTCGTCGAGGACGAGGGTGACGACGCCGGTCTCGTCCTGTTCCCAGCGGATCGTGGTGGACTCGCTCATGTTCGCTACTTCCGTGTCGGAGGTCGGAGGGTTCTGGGGGACAGGACGGGTCAGAGGCGTTCGACGACGGTGGCGACGCCCATGCCGCCGCCGACGCAGAGGGTGACCAGGCCGTAGCGCTTGTCCTGGCGCTCCAGCTCGTCGACGACCGTGCCGAGGATCATCGCGCCGGTGGCGCCGAGCGGGTGGCCGAGCGCGATGGCGCCGCCGTTGACGTTGACCTTGTCGAGGGGGATGCCCATGTCCTTGACGAAGCGCAGGACGACACCGGCGAACGCCTCGTTGATCTCGACCAGGTCGATGTCGTCGATGGTGAGGCCGGCCTTGGCCAGGGCCTTGCGGGTGGCGGGGGCGGGCCCGGTGAGCATGATGGTGGGCTCGGAGCCGGAGACGGCGGCGGAGACGATCCGGGCGCGCGGCGTGAGGCCGTTGCGCTCGCCCGCCTCGCGGGAGCCGATGGCGACGAGGGAGGCGCCGTCGACGATGCCGGAGGAGTTGCCCGCGTGGTGGACGTGGTCGATCTTCTCGATCCAGTGGTACTTCTGCAGGGCGACGGCGTCGAAGCCGCCCAGCTCGCCGATGTCGGCGAAGGAGGGCTTGAGCTTGGCGAGGGTGTCGGCGGTGGTGCCGGGGCGGACGAACTCGTCGTGGTCGAGGACGACCAGACCGTTGCGGTCGGTGACCGGGACGACGGACTTCGCGAAGCGGCCGTCCTTGATGGCGGCGGCGGCGCGCTCCTGCGAGAGGGCCGCGTACTCGTCGACGTCGCGGCGGGAGAAGCCCTCGATGGTGGCGATCAGGTCGGCGCCGATGCCCTGCGGGACGAAGCCGGTGTCCCAGTTGGTCATCGGGTCCGCGAACCAGGCGCCGCCGTCGGAGGCCATCGGCACGCGGGACATGGATTCCACGCCGCCCGCGAGGACCAGGTCCTCCCAGCCGGAGCGCACCTTGGCGGCGGCCAGGTTGACGGCTTCCAGGCCGGAGGCGCAGAACCGGTTCTCCTGTACGCCGGCCACCGTGTCCGGGAGCCCGGCGGCGATGGCCGCGATCCGGGCGATGTCGGAGCCCTGGTCACCGACCGGGCCGACCACGCCGAGCACGATGTCGTCGATGGTGGCCGGGTCCAGGCCGGGGTTGCGCTCGCGCAGGGCGTCGATGAGCCCGACGACCAGGTCGATCGGCTTGGTGCCGTGCAGGGAGCCGTTGGCCTTGCCCCGGCCGCGAGGGGTGCGGATCGCGTCGAACACGTACGCTTCGGTGCTCACTGGTCAAGCCTTTCGGAGGGGTGCGAGGGGGAAGGTCGGGCGGGAGGCCGGCCGGGCCGGAGACCGGCGGGGCCGGAGGTCAGCCGGGCCGGAGATCGGCCGGGCCCGGGGTCAGCCCAGCAGCGAACGGCCGATGATCTCTTTCATGATCTCGGTCGTGCCGCCGTAGATGGTCTGGATCCGGCCGTCGGTGAAGGCGCGCGCGACCGGGTACTCGGTCATGTAGCCGTAGCCGCCGTGCAGCTGGAGGCAGCGGTCCGCGACCCGTTTCTGCAGCTCGGTGGCCCACCACTTGGCCATCGAGGCGTGCACATGGTCCAGTTCGCCGCGTGTGTGGTCGGTGATGCACCGGTCCAGGAAGGTCCGGGTGACGGCGACCTCGGTGGCCATCTCCGCGATCTCGAAGCGGATGTGCTGGAGCCGGGAGAGCGGCCGGCCGAACGCCTCGCGCTCCTTGACGTACGCGGTGGTGATCTCCAGCAGGTGCTCGGCGGCGGCGATCCCGGCCATGGCGATGCCCAGCCGCTCCTGCGCGAGATGGGTCATCAGGTGGACGAAGGCGCCGTTCCGCTCCCCCAGCAGGTTCTCCTTGGGGACGCGGACGTCTCGGAAGAACAACTCGGCGGTGTCCTGCGCCTTCTGGCCGATCTTGTCCAGGTTGCGGCCGCGTTCAAAGCCCTCCGCGCCGCGCTCGACGACCAGCAGCGACAGGCCGTGCGCCCCGCCCTCGGGGGTGGTGCGGGCGACCACGATCACCAGGTCGGCCAGGATGCCGTTGGAGATGAAGGTCTTGGAGCCGTTGAGCAGCCAGTGGTCGCCCCGGTCCTCGGCGGTGGTCCGGATGCCCTGGAGGTCGGAGCCCGCGCCCGGCTCGGTCATCGCGATGGCGGTGACGGTCTCGCCGGAGCAGAAGCCGGGCAGCCAGCGCCGCTTCTGCTCCTCGGTGCCCAGGGTGGTGAGGTAGGGGCCGATGATGTCGTTGTGCAGGCCGATGGCGAGTCCGGGCGCGCCCGCCCGGGTGAACTCCTCGGCGATGACGGCGGCGTAGCGGAAGTCGGTGTTCCCGCCGCCGCCGTACTCCTCCGGGACGGCCAGCCCGAGCAGCCCCTGGCGGCCGGCGGCCCGCCATGCCTCGCGGCTGACGATGCCGTCGCGCTCCCACTGCTCGTAGTGCGGCAGCACCTCCTTGGCGAGGAAGGTGCGGACGGTCCCACGGAACGCCTCGTGGTCGGCGTCGAAGATCAGGCGCTTCATCGGGCGGCTCGCTGCATCGGAAGGGCTCCTCAAAGCCAGTTCTTGACGGTTTCGATCAGACGGGCCGGCTCGGGGCCGACGGGCGTGACGTTGAGCATCGTGACGCCCGCCTCGCGGAACGCCTCGATCCGTTCGCGTACGTAGCCCGCGGGCCCGCACAGCGTCATCAGCTCGCAGAACTCGTCCGGCACGGCGGCCGCGGCGTCGCGCTTGCGGCCGGCGAGATAGAGCTCCTGGATCTTCCGGGCCTCCTCCTCGTAGCCGTAGGCCACGGCGAGGTCGTTGTAGAAGTTCTTGCCGACCGCGCCCATGCCGCCGACGTACAGCGCGATCTGAGGGCGCGCGAGGTCCCGTACGGCGGCCGCATCCTCCCCGATCGCGAGCAGGCCGCCCGCGACGGTCCGCAGCGGGCCGAGCTCCGGGGAGCGCGCGGCCGTGCCCTCGGCGAGGGGGCCGCCCCAGACCGCGGCGGCCTTCTCCGGGATGAACAGCGTGGGCAGCCAGCCGTCCGCGATCTCGGCGGTCATCCGGACGTTGGCCGGGCCGAGCGAGGCGATGTAGACGGGGATGGAGGGGCGCACGGGGCGGGTGAGGATCTTCAGCGGCTTGCCGTGCCGGCCACCCTTCTCGGGCGGCAGCGGCATGTCGGTGATGCCGTGGTGGTCGATGGTCTCCCGGCGCCAGATGCGCCGGCAGAGCTCGACGGTCTCCCGGGTCCGGCCGAGCGGCCTGTCGTACGGCAGCCCGTGCCAGCCCTCGACCACCTGCGGGCCGGAGGCGCCGAGGCCGAGGAGGGCGCGGCCGCCGGAGAGGGCGTCCAGGCCGGCGGCGGTCTGCGCGATGAGGCCGGGGGTGCGGGAGTAGACGTTGACGATCGCGGAGCCGATGCTCATCCGCTCGGTGCGCGCGGCGAGGTAGCCCATGATCGTGGGCGAGTCGAAGCCCCATGCCTCGGCCACCCAGACCGCGTCGAGTCCGGCCCGCTCCAGGGCGGCGGCCTCGTCGGCGGCCCGCCGCGGGTCCCCGGCGTAGTCGAGCATCATCGACAGTTCCATCAGGCTTCCTTCTCCCGCAGGGCCGGTACGTCCCAGTCGGCGGCCACCGACTCGGTGTGCGCGCCCGGCAGGGCGGGGCCCGCGGTGACGGCCGCCGGGGTGGCGGAGAAGCGCGGCGCGGGGGCCGGCTGGACGGTCCCGCCGATGTCGGTGAAGGTGCCCCGGGCGGCGAGGTGGGGGTGGGCGGGGGCCTCGCGGAGGGAGAGCACCGGGGCGACGCAGGCGTCCGTGCCCTCGAAGACGGCCGTCCACTCCGCGCGCGTACGCGCCTTGAAGCGCGCGGCGACGCTCTCGCGCAGCTCGCCCCAGCGGGCGAGGTCCTTGCGGGCGGGGGCCTCGTCCGCGATGCCGAGGAGGCGGACGAAGGTGTCGTAGAACTGCTGCTCCAGGGCGCCCACCGCCATGTGGCCGCCGTCGGAGGTCTCGTAGGTGCCGTAGAAGGGGCAGCCGCCGTCGAGGAGGTTGACGCCGCGGCGGTCCTGCCAGCCACCCGCCGCCATCATCCCGTGGATCATGGCGGTGAGGTGGGCGGTGCCGTCGACGATGGCGGCGTCGACCACCTGGCCGGTGCCGGTGGCGCGGGCGTGGTGGAGGGCGGCGAGGATCCCGACGACGAGGTAGAGCGAGCCGCCCGCGTAGTCACCGAGGAGGTTGGCGGGGACGGCCGGGGGCTGACCGGGCCCGCCGATCATGCCGAGGGCGCCGGTGACGGCGATGTAGGCGATGTCGTGGCCGGCGGTGCGGGCGAGGGGGCCGTCCTGGCCCCAGCCGGTCATCCGGCCGTAGACGAGGGCGGGATTGCGGGCGTGGCAGTCGGCGGGTCCGACGCCGAGGCGTTCCGCGACCCCGGGGCGGAAGCCCTCGACGAGGACGTCGGCCCGCTCGGCCAGATCCAGGACGCGGGCGGAGCCGTCGGGCGATTTGAGGTCGACCAGGACGGAGCGCTTGCCGCGGTTGGTGAGGTCGTGGACGGGGTCGACGGCCAGCCCGCCGCCGCCCGGGCGGTCCACCCGTACGACGTCCGCGCCGAGGTCCGCGAGCAGCATGGCGGCGAACGGCCCGGGCCCGATGCCCGCGAGTTCGAGGACGCGCACACCGGCGAGCGGCCCGCCCCGGGCGGCGGCCGCGGTCCCGTTCCCTGTCCCTGCCATCGAGCCCCCAGCGTGTGCGGTGTTCATGGTGTTGACGGTGTTGATGGTGCGGCGACCGTATGACACAACTGATGTAACACCGGTGATGCTAGGAACGTGTTCCACCGAACACAAGCCCCCCGGACGGCCCTCCCCGGGGATCGGCGCACGAGTCATTCGAAGCTGTGTACGCTGAGCACGCTTTCGAACTTGTTCAAGCGTTCAACCACAGAAACATGGGGGGCCGGTGCGCCGTCGCCGACTTGTAATCTCCGCTGCCGCCATCGCAGCGGGTGTGGGCCTCATCCCGGGCCTGGCCCAGGCCGATCCGGTCAAGCACGACCCGCGGGGCGCGAGCGCCCCCGACCTGGACCTGGGCACGGCGCCCAAGACCAAGGACAACGCCTTCACCAGCCCCGCCGACCGCACGGTCCGCAAGCCGCTGGCGGCGGGCAAGTCCGGTGCCGCCGCCAAGTCCGGTGTCGCCGCCGAAGGCCGCTCGGCCGCCGCGGACGTCTCGAACCTGGCCGTCGAGCTGAACGGCTACGCCACCACGGCGCACGGGGTCGAGCTGCAGGCCACCCCGTCGAACACGAACGCCGCGCTCAAGATCACCTTCGAGTGGGGCGACGGCGCCTCGGAGACCGTCGACTCCTCCGGTTCGGCCACCGTGACCCGGACGCACGCCTACGCCGAGGTCGGCGCCTACAAGGTGAAGGTCACCGTCACGGACGTCGCGAACAACACCAGCGCCTTCAACGAGCTCCAGGTCGTCACGCGGGGCTCGGACTTCACCCCCTACGCCCCGACCCGCCTGCTGGACACCCGCGACGGCACCGGCGCCCCGAAGGCCACGGTCAAGGCGTACAGCTCGACCCGCGTGAAGGTCGGCGGCAACGGCGGGATCCCGGCGGGCGTCACCGCCGTGGTCCTCAACATCACCGTCACCAACACCTCGGCGGACGGCCACATCATCGCCTTCCCCGAGGGCACCGCGCGTCCGACCACGTCGAACGTCAACTACAAGACCGGCCAGACCGTCCCGAACCTGGTCATCGTCCCGGTCGGCAAGGGCGGCTACGTCGAGCTGGCCAACCGCGGCCCGATGCCGGTCGACCTGATCGCGGACGTCACGGGCTACTTCTCCAAGACCGCCTCCAGCGGCTACACCCCGATCACCCCCGCCCGCTTCGTCGACACCCGTGAGGGTCTTGGCGCGGGCCGGGGCCAGCTCGGCGGGCGGAAGTCCTTCTCCACCCAGATCAGCGGCCTGCGCGGGATTCCGCAGGGCATCAGCGCCGTCGCGCTGAACGTGACCGTCACCAACCCGCGCGAGGCCGGCCACCTGTCGGTCTTCCCCGGCGGCGGCGCCACCCCGACCGCGTCGAACCTGAACTTCTCCGCGGGCCAGACCATCGCCAACTCGGTGATCGTGCCCGTCGGCCAGGACGGCCGCATCAGCGTCTTCAACGGCGCCTGGGCGGGCACCGATGTCGTCGTGGACGTCGTGGGCTACTACAGCACCGCCAGCACCAGCGCCTTCGTCCCGCTCGCGCCGGAGCGCCTGGCCGACACCCGCGACCCCCAGGACCCGGTCTACGGGCCGCTCTGGGGCCGCAACTACATCTACATGCCGCTGGCGTACGACGACCCCAGCATCACGGGGTTCGTGCTGAACGCCACCGTCACCAACACCCAGGGCGACGGCTTCCTGACGGTCACCCCCGACCCGAACAGCATGGACGACTACATCAACGAGGTCGCCGGCTGGCCGACGCCGCCGAACTCCTCCAACCTGAACTGGACGAAGGGCGTCACCGTCCCGAACCTGGTCCAGGCGAGCACCGGCAGCACCGGCATCATCGACCTCTGGAACCAGGGCTGGGACGACATCGACCTCGTGGTCGACCTCTTCGGCCTCTACCAGCAGGGCTGATCCGCCGACGGACGCCCCACCGACAGCGCCCCGGGCGCGGCCTGCGCGGCCGTGTCCGGGGCACTGTCCCGTTCCCGCCCCCGTACGCCCCACCCGCCCGCGCACCCCGCCGGACGGCGCGCTAGCCTCGGCCCACCACACCCCCCGGGAGGAGCGCCCATGAACGCGAAGGTCCCGCAGGACCGGGCCGAACGGCCCTACGACGTCGTGCTCTTCGGCGCCACCGGGTTCGTCGGGGCGCTGACCGCCGAGTACCTGGCCGCCCACGCCCCCGCCGGCTGCCGCTGGGCGCTGGCCGGGCGGGATCTCGCCAAGCTGGAACGGCTGCGCGAGCGGCTGGCCGCGGCCGATCCGGCCTGCGCCGGTCTGCCGCTGCTGCGCGCCGATGCCCAGGACGCCGCCGCGGTGGCCGAACTGGCCGCGTCCACGCGGGTCCTGGCCACGACCGTGGGACCGTACATCTGGTACGGGGCGGAACTCGTGGCCGCCTGCGCCGAGGCGGGCACGGACTACGTGGACCTCACCGGCGAGCCGGAGTTCGTGGACCGCATGTACGTCGCGCACGACGCGCGGGCCCGGGAGACCGGGGCGCGGATCGTCCACGCCTGCGGCTTCGACTCGATCCCGGCCGACCTGGGCGCGTACTTCACGGTCCGTCAGCTGCCCGAGGGCGTCCCGCTGCGCGTGGACGGCTTCCTGCGCTCCAGCGCCCTGTTCTCCGGCGGCACCCTGGCCTCGGCGCTGACCGCGCTGGGCCGCGGCCCGCAG
>NZ_JBEYVX010000095.1:0-22615 GCF_040644195.1 Streptomyces sp. NPDC047014
CCCACCTGCCGCCCGGGCCGCGGCGGGCGGGGCCGGCCGAGCCGCTATGTCGTAGGGAGCCGGGATTGTCCGATCAGGCGGTAGCCGAATACCGGCCCTGTTACAGCAGCTCGCGGAGGCGGTCCGCCAGGAGGTCCCAGCGCCATTTCTCCTCCACCCAGGCGCGGCCCCGGGCGCCCATGCGGGCGCGGAGGGCCGGGTCCTGGAGGAGGGTGGTGATGCGGTCCGCCGCGTCGGCCGGGGAGCCGCCCCGGACCACCCAGCCCGTCTCGCCGTCGAGCACCGCGTCCGGCGCGCCGCCCGAGTCGCCCGCGACCACCGGCAGGCCCGTCGCCGAAGCCTCCAGGTAGACGATGCCCAGGCCCTCCACGTCGAGCCCGCCCCGCCGGGTGCGGCACGGCATGGCGAAGACGTCGCCCGCGCCGTAGTGCGCCGGCAGCTCCGCCCACGGGACGGCTCCCGTGAAGACCACCGAGTCCGCGACGCCCGTGGACCGCGCCAGCTCGCGCAGGTCCGCCTCGTACGGCCCGCCGCCCACGATCAGCAGCACCGCGTCCGGGACCGCCGCCAGGATCCGCGGCATGGCCTCGATCAGCGTGTCCTGCCCCTTGCGCCGCACCAGCCGCGAGACGCACACGACCACCGGCCGGTCCGTCAGCCCGAGCCGGGCCCGGATCTCCGCCCCGCCCGATCCCGGGTGGAAGGTCTTCTCGTCCACGCCCGGCGGGAGCTGCGTCATCCGCGCCGCCGCCCGGTCCGTGAGCGCCGAGGCGATCCGCGAGCGCGTGTACTCGCCGAGGTAGGTCACGGTGTCCGTGCCCTCCCCGATCCGCCGCAGCAGCTGCCGCGCGGCGGGCAGTTGGGCCCAGCCCGCCTCGTGCCCGTGGCTGGTCGCCACAATCCGCCGCGCCCCCGCCCGCCGCAGCGCCGGGCCCATCAGCCCGAGCGGGGCCGCCGCGCCGAACCACACGGACTCGCAGCCGTGTGCGCGCAGCAGCTCCACCGCCCGCCGCGTCACGCGCGGGGTCGGCAGCAGCATCGTCGTACGGTCGCGGACCACCTGGAAGGGCTGCTCCGCGTCGAAGGCGGCGGTGGCCTCGCGGCCCTCCGCGCCGTGCTTCCACGTGGAGGCGTAGACGACGACCCGCTCGGGGTCCAGCCGCAGTGCCATGTTGTGGAGGAACGCCTGGATGCCGCCCGGGCGCGGCGGGAAGTCGTTGGTCACGATCAGGGTCTTGTGCATCGCCTGCCGACAGTACCCGTTCAGCGCAGGCCGTCGCGCAGGGACTCCCGCCACTCCCGCGTCAGCCCTTCGGTGTCCGTCCCGAGGGTGCTCCGCAGCGCGCTGTCCAGCGGCTCGCGCCCGGCCCGTGCGTACAGGTCCGTCAGCGCCCGCTCGCCCCACTTCTCCGCGATCAGCCGGCAGGCCAGCCACGCCCCCTCGTAGGCGCGCGCCGACGCCTCCGGGTCCCCGCCGAAGGCGAAGTCCTCCGTACGGGGCAGCGCGCCCGGCAGCTCGCCCCGGCGCACCGCGCGGGCCAGCGCCGGGGCGGCCCGCGCGGGCTCGGCGGCGGTGCCCCGGTAGGCGGCCCAGTCCGCGAAGCCCTCGGAGAGCCACAGCGGGGTGGTGGCGGTGGTCGCGGTGCGGGTGGCCACATGGGTGACCTCGTGGGTGAGGACGATCCGGCGGCCCTCCGCGCCCAGCCCGGCGTACCCCTCGGGGTTGACCACGACCCGGTCGGCGGGGGCCGGTCCGGCGCCCACCCGGCCGGTGGTGACGGCCCCGAGCCCCCGGTAGGTGTCGGCCGGGTGGCCGAGCAGCCCTGCCATCGCGTCGAGGGAGCCGGGGACCAGGACGACCACCCGGCCCGCCCAGGGGCCGGGCCAGGCGGCCCCGGCGGCGGGCACCGCCCGGTCGGCCTCGGCCGCGATCCCCCGCAGCGCCTCCGGGGTCTGCCCGGCGCCGCCGAGGACCAGGGAGTGCCGCCCCTCGGCCACCGCCACCGGGCCCTGGTCCCACAGCCGCGGCAGGGCGCCGGGCGCGGGCCGGTCGCCGGTCACCCGCCAGCTCCCGCCGTCGCGGCGCAGCTCCACCTCGCGGGCGGCCTCCTCGGGGGCGGTGTCGTAGCCGGCCAGCCGGTAGCGCAGCCGCGCCCGTACGAGGGCCCGCGCGCCCTCCCGCCGCACGGAGCCGGCCGCGTACGACCACTCCTCCAGCGGGATCCCGGCGAGCGGCGCGGGCGGGGTCCGCGACCAGTCGGCCACGGCCCGGCGCACCTCCGCCCCGGCGGTGTCCGGCGGCGGCGCCCCGCAGCCCGCGAGCAGCGCGCCCAGCAGGAGCAGCGGCAGGAGCCGGGGCAGGGAGGCGCGGACGCGCGGGCGGGTACGGCCGGGGAGCATCCGCCGATCGTACGCAGCCGGCCGGCGGGCGGGGTCAGGGCCGGGTGACCGCCGAGACCGGCATCATCCCGACCGGGTCGTAGCGCACCCGGGCCCCCGGGTACGGGGCGTGGACCACCTGCCCGTTCCCGACGTACATGCCGACATGGCTGGCGTCGGAGCGGTAGGTCACCAGGTCCCCCGGGCGGGCCTGCGACAGCGGGACCTGCCGCCCGGCGTTGCGCTGGGCCTGCGAGGTGCGCGGCAGGGAGACCCCCGCCTGCCGGTAGGACCAGACCATCAGCCCGGAGCAGTCGAAGCCGGAGGGGCCGGTGGAGCCCCACACGTACGGCCGGCCCACCGCCGCGCGGGCCGCCCGTACGGCCGCCGCGGCGCGGCCCGAGGAGGCGCCGGAGTCGGCGAACAGGGCCGGGTCCGGCAGGGAGTCGGCGCGGCCCGAGGAGCGCGAGGAGCGCTCGAAGTCGGCGCGCTCGGCGGAGGGCATCGCGTTCAGCAGCCGCTGGGCGGCGGCGAGTTTGGCGTTGACGGAGCGCTTGTGGCGGGCCACGTCGGAGCGCAGGGCGTCCAGTTCGGCGAGTTTGCGGGAGGCTTCGGAGCGGATCTGGCCGAGCCGGCGCTGCTCCTGGCGCAGTTCGTGGAGCTGGTGGGCCTGGCGTTCGGTCAGCCGGTCCAGGGCGGCGGCCTGTTCCAGGTAGGCGTCGGGGTCCTCGGCGAGCATCAGCCCGACGGCGGGGTCGATGCCGCCGCTGCGGTACTGGGCGCCCGCGAAGGTGCCGAGGACGCCGCGCAGGGCGTTGATGCGCTCCTGGCCCTGCGCGACCGCGTCCTGGGCCCGGCTGACCTCGGTGCGCAGCCGCCCGGCCCGCTCCCCGGCCTCGTTGAAGCGCTCGGTGGCCTGCTCGGCCTCCTCGAAGAGCCGGTCGACCTGCGCGCTCACCCCGGTACGGGACTGCCCGCCCGGCTCGTGCGGCAGGCCCGGGGAGGCACCCGCCGGGGCCGCCGCCATGGCGGCGGCGGCCGTGGCCGCCGCGGCGGTGAGGACGGTGGCCGTGACCGTGGTCCGGTCGAGGCCGGGTCCGGGCCGACGATGGGACGCCAAGGGGGACCGCCCTTCCGCGGCGCGGGCCCGGGTCCGCCCCGGTGGACGGCCGTGTACCGGGTTCCGCGCTGGCAGACAGTAGCGGCGCGACCACGCACCGACCAACGGCCGATGGCGGGCGCGGACGCCGACGCCCCGCCGGAGACGCAGGTCACCGGCGGGGCGTGCGGTCAGAGCGGGGCGGCGGAATTCGCCCGGATGGGCGGCGTACGGCGGGCCCGCGGGGCGTCAGCCGATGCGGACGCCGAACTGGAACGGCATGTTGTCCAGGGACTCGTACTTGACGCCGCTGCGCGGGTTCGAGGCGTGCAGCGTCATGTTGTTGCCGGCGTAGAGGCCGACGTGGTGCAGGTCCCCGTAGAAGAAGACCAGGTCACCGGGCTGGAGCTGGCTGCGGCTGATGCGGGTGCCGTCGTTGGCCTGGGTGTAGGTGACGCGGCTGATGCCCACGCCCGCCTGCTTGTAGGCCCACTGGACCAGCCCGGAGCAGTCGAAGACGCTGGGGCCGGTGCCGCCGGACTGGTAGGTGAAGCCCAGCTTGGTCTTGGCGGCTTCGAGGGCGGCTCCGGCCCGGCCGGACGCCTTGACGTTGCCGAGGTCGACACGCTGGCCGTCGGCGCGGCTGGCGCGGGACTCCTCGTCCTTGAGCGCGGAACGCTCCTGCGCGGTCAGAGAGTTGAGCAGCGCCTGGGCCGCGGCGAGCTTCTCCGTCGAGACCTTCTTCTTCTCGGCCAGCTCCTTGCGGGTGGCGTCGAGGTCGGCGAGCTTGCCGGCCGCCTCCTGCCGCTGCTGGGCGAGGGTGCGCTGCTTGGCCTGGATCCGCTGGACCGACTCGACCTGCTTGCCGCTCAGGTGCTCCAGGGAGGACGCCTTGTCGAGGTAGCTGTCGGGGTCCTCGGAGAGCAGCAGGGCGAGCGCCGGGTCGATACCGCCGTTGCGGTACTGGGCGCTGGCCATCGAACCGAGCGTGTTGCGCAGGTCGTTGAGCTCGCCCTGGCCGCGCGCCACCTGGTCCTGGATCTGCGTGATCTCCTTTTCGAGCTTGTCCTGGCGCTCCTTGGCGCCGTTGGACTTCTCGGTGGCCTGCTCGGCCTCTTCGTAGAGCGCGTCGACCTGGGACTTGACCTCGTCCTTGCTCGGCTTGCCCGGCGCCGCGGAGGCGTTCTGGGAGAGGAGGGCGACGGCCGCCGCCGCGGTGGCGGTCACCACGGTCACACGAGCGCGGGTCGGCTGCTTGGGTCGACGGTGGGACGCCACGAAGGCGAGCTCCTTCTTCCTGGAGCCGCCGAAGAAGACAGGCTCGGCAGCACCTTCGCCGCCACCCCGAATGAGTGATCAACCGCACGAAGGTTTGACCAGACCTTAGTGACCGAGCTGTGATCAGTTCAAATCCCACTGAGCAAAAAATCGCCGCCCGACCAGGTTCTTTACCTAGGGAGCACGCTCCGTACCGGCGAGTTGACGGTACGTCCTCCACAGGACGACCCAATTCGGGCATTGGGAACAGGAGTTAGGAAACGCGCGAAAGCCGCTTGAGCAACAAGGCGGACGCGACGGGCCGCGCGCCCGCCTTCGCCACCCCGTCGGCCACCTCGCGGTCGGTGGAGACCACGACCACCGGGCGGCCCGGCGGTTCGGCGCGCACCAGCTGGCGGATCAGCTCGTCCGCCGTCACCCCGGCCTTGGAGAACAGCACCCGCACCCCGCGCGGCGGCGCGAGCAGCACCGGCGCCGCCAGCTCCGCCCCGTCGAACACGCAGGTCATCTCGGCGCCCGTCTGCGCGGCCAGCATCGACAGCCCGCCGAGCAGCCGCAGCCGCTGCTTCTCCAGCGGCATCGTCGGATAGCCGGTCTTGGTCACGTTGTAGCCGTCGACCACCAGATGGGCCTGCGGCAGCGCCAGCAGCTGGTCCAGCAGCGCCGGATCGGTCTCCGACAGGGCGCGCGCCGCGATGTCCTTCGGCGTCATCCGGCCCGGCTCGACCGCCTCCACGGTGTCCGCCGGGCGGGTGTTGACCGGCGGCAGCGCCAGCTCGCGGCGCAGCCCCTGGGCCGCGTCCAGCACGGTGTCCAGCAGCAGCCGCAGCCGCATGTCCTCGATGCTGCGCCCCTCGCGGGTGGCCCGGCGCGAGGTCTCCAACGCCGTCTCCACCTCCGCGAGACGGGACTTGAGCCGCCGGCTCTCGCTCTCCGCCGCCGCCACCCGGGCCGCCGCGTCCCCGCGGATCCCGTCCACCTCGGCCGTCAGCTTGCGCAGGGCCGCCTCGCCGCGCTTGACGTCGCTGAGGGCGCTGCGCAGCCTTCGCTGAAGCGATTCGGCTTCCTTGCGCGCCGCGTCCAGCTCCCCGCGCACCTGTTCACCGCCGCTGCGCTGGGCCTCCCGTACCTGCGCCAGCTCCTCGCGCAGGCGGTCCAGCTCGCGCCGGGTCTCCTCGTCGGCCCGCTCGGCGTCGGCGCGCAGCGCCTCCTCGCCCGCGGCGGCCACCAGCTTGACCCAGCCCGCCGGACGCAGCACGAAGGCCGCGGCCGCCACGTCCAGCGGGTCCGCGGCGGCCGGCGGGGCGCCGGACTCCAGCGCCGCCGCCAGGTCCGCCTGGGACTCGCGCAGCTTCTCCGCGACCCGGCTGCGGAACACGGGGTCGGTCTCGACCGCCGCCGCCATGGCGTTGCCGGCGAACTTGGCCCGGCGGGTCGGGGTGAAGCGGGCGTACTGGCGCAGCGGGGCCGGCAGGTCGGCGACCGTCAGCGCGCCGAAGGCGTCCGAGACCAGCGCGACGACCCGGCGCCGCACGCCTTCCGGCAGCGGGCGGTCGAGCGCCTCGGCGGCGTCGCCGGCCGCGTCGGCCGGTTCAGCGCCGCTTGCGCCTTCCACAATCCGTCACCCCTACCGTGATGGTCCTGTCTGGGGCGGGGCTCCGTCAGGAGTCCGCGCCCGGCCTGTCCACGAGCTCGATGCGGTCCACCGCGTTGCACCATCGGCAGCGGACCGACTCGATGGTCTCATTGACCACCTCGCGTTCCTCGACCTTGGGCTCCCCGGCGAGGTCCAGGTGGACGTACTCGACGACCTTCGACGAACGGGTGACGTCGAAGCGTGTGAGGTTGCCGCACAGGGTGCAGCGCCACCGGGTCGTGTCGGTCGGCAGGGGAACCGTCATCAGGCCGCTCTCTCCTTCGTAACTGATTCAATTAAACCGGTCCGGTCGCCCGTACGCGTCGTCCGCCGGACCGCAGCTCGTAACCCTACGGCCTGCCACCGCTTCAGGTGGGGTCCCTTGCGTCATGCTCTGTCACATGATCGTAAGGTGGCGGGCCGTTCGCGAGGCCGCCCGGGGACCGGTGGTCACCCATGCGCTGATCGCGGGCTGCGCAGTGGTGTTCGTCCTCGGGCCGGCCTCGGGGCTGAATCCGGTCTACGGGACGGGCGACGAGCTGCTGGACGCCGGCACGGCGTACTTCCGGCGCTGGGGCGTGGTCCCCGACGAACTGTTCACGGCGACCCCGCGGGCCTGGCTCACCCCGCTCACGGCGCTCTTCGTCCACGGCAACTGGCTGCACCTGCTCGGGAACATGCTCTTCCTCTACGTCTTCGGCGCGCTGGCGGAGGAGCGGATGGGCCGGCCGGCGTTCCTCGTCTTCTACGTCTGCACCGGTTACGTGGCCCTGGCGGCGTACGCGGCGGCCAACGCGGAGTCCTCCCAGACCCTGGTGGGCGCGTCGGGGGCGATCTCGGCCGTCCTGGGCGCCTTCCTCTACCTGCTCCCGAGAGCCCGGGTGACGAGCCTGTTCCCCTTCCTGTTCTTCCTCCCGCTGCGCTTCCCGGCATGGCTGGTGCTGCTGTTCTGGTTCGCCCTCCAGGGGGTGGCCGCGCAGCGGGCGGAGAGCGGGCCCGGGGTGGCCTATCTGGCCCATCTCGTTGGCTTCTCGGTCGGCTTCCTCGCCGCGTGGGCGCGCTATCGGGGTACGACTAGAGTGAGGCGACCAGCGACGGCCACCGAGGGAGACAGCCAGCCGTGATCACCGCGATCGTGCTCATCAAGACCAGCGTGGACCGCATCCCCGAGATCGCCGAGTCCATCGCCGCCCTCGAAAACGTCAGCGAGGTCTACTCGGTGACGGGGACGTACGACCTGATCGCGCTGGTCCGCGTGAACCGCCACGAGAACCTGGCGGACATCATCCCGGGCCGCATCAGCAAGATCCCGGGCGTGGAGGCCACGGACACGCACGTGGCGTTCCGCACGTACTCCCAGCACGACCTGGAAGCAGCCTTCGCCATCGGCCTGGACGCGTAACCCCTCCGGCGCGGCCCGCCGATCCGGCCCGAGCCCGCCCGAGCCGGTTCCACAGCGACCGGAGCAGCCCACTGCGAACGGGCCGACCCACACCCGGGAGCAAGTTCCAGTCCCCCGGGACCGTGACGGACGGGTCGGGCGCGGGGGCCCTCCGGGCCGTCTCCTCGGCTCGCGCGTGCGGCGGGGGTCGTCCCGTACGGGGTGGTCGCGCGCTCGTCCTGCGGGGACGGCCCTGCACGCCCCCGCTCCCCCCGACGAGCAGAGGGCGGTGCCGTACGGCCGGAGCCCTGGCCGTGGGGTGGGGACACGCAGGAGGGTCCCCGCAGGACGAGCGCGCAACCCAGGCCGCACAGGACGACCGGGGCCGCAGGCGCGAGCCGAGGAGACACTCCGGAGGGGCCGCACCCCACACCCCGCGAGCCACCCGCAGCACCGCACCCCGAACAGGCGGCTCCCGGCCCGGCCAGGCACCGCACCCCCCGCAAGGCACCCCGCACCCGGGTTACCGCCCCATCCCTCCGAGCCGCCCGCAGCGCACCGCCCCGCGCGAGGCGGTCCGGGGGCGCGGGCACCGCCCGTACCCGCGGGCCCCGTCGGTCAGACGGCCGGCACGCACCGGCCCCCCTCCACCCGGTACTGCCACTTCGCCCCGTCCGCGACAAGCTCCCGCACGGCCCGCACGAACCGCTCCACGTGCTCGTCCGGCGTCCCCGCCCCGAAGCTCACCCGGATCGCGTTCAGCGACCGCTCCCCCGGCCCCGCCTCCGGCGCCCCGCACTCGCCCGTCTCCCGCGGCTCGCCGCCGAGCAGGGTCCGTACCAGCGGGTGCGCGCAGAACAGCCCGTCCCGCACCCCGATCCCGTACTCCGCGGAGAGCGCCGCCGCGAAGTGCGAGCTGTTCCAGCCGTCCACCACGAAGGACAGCACCCCGACCCGCGGCGCGTCCTCCCCGAAGAGGGACAGCACCCGCACCGCCGGGACCTCCGCCAGGCCCTCGCGGACCCGGTCCACCAGCCGCCGCTCGCGCGCCACCAGGTTGTCGAAGCCCGCCTCGGTCAGGGCCCGGCACGCGGAGGCGATGGAGTACACGCCGATCACGTTCGGGGAGCCCGCCTCGTGCCGCGCGGCCGTGGTGTGCCACTCGACGTCCACCCCGCCGTCCTCCCGGCGGGCCACCGTACGGGAGGCACCGCCGCCCGCGAGGTACGGCTCGGCCTCCTGGAGCCAGTCGGCCCGCCCGGCGAGCACGCCCGAGCCGAAGGGCGCGTACAGCTTGTGCCCGGAGAAGGCGACCCAGTCCACGTCGAGCTCCCGTACGGAGACCGGGTGGTGCGGCGCGAGCTGCGCGGCGTCGAGGACGATCCGGGCGCCGTGGGCGTGCGCGGCGGCGGTGAGCTCCTTCACCGGCCACAGCTCGCCGGTGACGTTGGACGCGCCCGTGACGCAGACCAGCGCCGGGCCGTAGGGGTCCCGGTCCGCGAGGGCCCGCTCCAGGGTGGCGACGGCCTCGCCCGGGGTGCGCGGGGCGTCGAGGTAGGTGACGCGGTGGTCCCCCCAGGGCAGCAGGGAGGCGTGGTGCTCGGTCTCGAAGACGAAGACCTGGCAGCCGGCGGGCAGGACCGCGGCGAGCAGGTTCAGCGAGTCGGTGGTGGAGCGGGTGAAGACGACCTGGTCGGCGGGGCGGCAGTCCAGGAACTCGGCGACGGTGACGCGGCTCTGCTCGAACAGGTCGGTGGAGAGCTGGGAGAGGTAGCCCGCGCCGCGGTGGACGCTGCCGTAGTAGGGGGCGTACGCGGCCACGTCGTCCCAGACGCGCTGCAGGGCGGGGGCGCTGGCCGCGTAGTCGAGGGCCGCGTAGGTGACCTCGCCGCCGGTGACGAGCGGGACGCTGACGTCCCGGCCGAGGACGGGCAGCGGCTCGGCACAGGCGGCGGGGATGTCGGTGGCGAGGATGTCGGTGGCGGCGGTGTCGACGGTGGCGGCGGACAGGGATGCGGACATGGCGGAATCTCCCGGCAGGCAGGGCGGAATGGCTTCGGTGGACCCGTACGCGGGTACGGCGGCGCGGCCGTCCGGGGTACGGGAGGATCCTCGGAGCCGGAGGGGCCAGCCGGTCAGGCAGGGCGGGCCGGCGCGGTACGCGCGGGCGTCCCGGTTCCGAGGGGGTGAAGAAGGGGCGTCAGTCGCCCTATCGCATTCGCTTGCTCACGGAAAACGCTCCTCGAGAGACCAGGACCCCTGGTGTCGAGGGATCCGCGCTTGCCGAGGGCCTTGCTGCCCACGACCTGGTCATCACCCGGGGCACCCCGCCACGGAAGGAGGGTTGCCGGACAGCAAGCCGGGGCCGTAACGCTGTCACTCGTGACCTGAGCTGCATCCTGCCACATGATCGGCCGCGCGCCAGACCCCGGTCCACATGGCGGACCGGGGTCTGGCGGGAAACGTACCGTCGGGGCGTGATTCAGGCGTTGCTGGCCGCCACCCAGCGTTCCAGGGCGGCGCGGGCGGAGCCGGAGTCGACGGACTCGGCCGCGCGGGCGATGCCCGCGGCGATCTGCTCCTCCAGCGTGCCGGGGCCGGGGTCGAGGGCGACCAGGGCCGCCGCCGAGTTCAGCAGGACGGCGTCGCGGACCGGGCCGGTCTCACCGGCCAGCAGCCGGCGGGCCACGTCGGCGTTGAAGGAGGGGTCCCCGCCGGCCAGGGCGGAGACGTCCACGAGCGGGATGCCCACGTCGCGCGGGTCGAAGCGCTGCTCGGAGACCTCGCCCTCGCGCACCCACCAGACCCGGGAGGTGGCGGTGGTGGTCAGTTCGTCGAGCCCGTCGTCGCCGCGGAAGACCAGGGCGGAGGAGCCGCGCTCGGCGAGCACCCCGGCCACGATGGGCGCCATCCGCGGGTCGGCGACCCCGGTGGCCTGGGACCGCACCTTGGCGGGGTTGGTCAGCGGGCCGAGGACGTTGAAGGTGGTGCGGATGCCCAGCTCCCGGCGGGCGCCCGCGACATGCCGCAGGGCCGGGTGGAACTTCACGGCGAAGCAGAAGGTGATGCCCGCCTCCTCCGCGACGCGGACCACCCGGTCGATGGGGAGGTCGAGGTTGACGCCCAGCTTCTCCAGGACGTCGGAGGAGCCGCTGGCGGAGGACGCGGCCCGGTTGCCGTGCTTGACCACCTTGGCGCCGGTGCCCGCGACCACGATCGCGGACATGGTGGAGATGTTGACGGTCTTGGCGCCGTCGCCGCCGGTGCCGACGATGTCGACGGTCCGGCCGGGCACCTCGATCAGGTTGGCGTGCGCGTACATGGCGCGGACCAGGCCGTTGATCTCCGCGACGGTCTCCCCCTTGGCCCGCAGCGCGACCACGAAGCCCGCGATCTGGGCGTCGGTGGCCTCCCCGCGCATGACGCGGTCCATGGCCCAGGCGGTGTCGTCGGCGCTGAGGTCCCGGCCGGTGAGCAGGGCGTCGAGGACGGCCGGCCAACCACGGGCCGCCACGCTGTCGCCGCCTGCCGGGGTCGCAACGTTCATGGTCCGCTCCTGCTGTTGATGGGGGTTCCACGTCGAATGGGAAGGAGATCAGCCTATCCAGCCCCGGTTACGGCAAAGAGCCCCGTCCGGACAGTGGACGGGGCTCTCGCCGTGGCGACACCAGGACCGGGATGAGCCGGTCCCTCATGCGGTGGTGCGGGGGATCAGTGGTGGCCGTGGCCGGACTGGATCTCCTTGTACTCCTCGACCGTGGGCTTCTCGATCTGGTTGCCCTCGGCGTAGAAGCCCTTGCTCAGCTTCGCGCGCAGCTTCTCGCCGGCCTTGACCTTGCGCTCGACACCGTTCTCGTCGACCGTCGGGCCGATCTCGACCGGCTTGTACTGCTCGTGCGCGGTGAGCGTGTGCAGCTGGCCCTGCGGCAGCGGCTCGTGGACCTCGATGAACTCACCGTGCGGCAGGCGCTTGATGATGCCGGTCTCGCGACCGTGCAGCACCTTGTCCCGGTCCCGGCGCTGGAGGCCGAGGCAGATCCGCTTGGTGACGATGAAGGCGAGGACCGGGACGACGAAGAAGCCGATCCGGACGAACCACGTGATCGAGTTGATCGACAGGTGGAAGTACTGGGCGAACATGTCGTTGCCGCCGCCGATGAGGAGCACGATGTACTCCGCGATCCAGGCGACACCGAAGGCCGTACGGGTCGGGACGTTGCGCGGGCGGTCCAGGATGTGGTGCTCGCGCTTGTCGCCGGTGACCCAGGACTCGATGAACGGCCAGACGGCGATGGAGCCAAGGACCAGCGGGAAGAGCAGCAGCGGGATGAACACGCCCAGGACGAGCGTGTGGCCCCACAGATTGATCTCCCAGCCGGGCATGGCACGGATCAAGCCTTCCGGCATACCCATGTACCAGTCGGGCTGCGCACCGGTGGACACGTGGTCCGGGCGGTACGGGCCCAGCGCCCAGATCGGGTTGATCGAGGCGATCGCCGCGACCACCGCGATGACACCGAAGACCAGGAAGAAGAAGCCTCCGGCCTTGGCCATGTAGACCGGCAGCAGCGGCATGCCGACGACGTTGTTGTTCGTCTTGCCGGGGCCCGCGTACTGGGTGTGCTTGTGGTAGAAGACCAGGATCAGGTGGGCCACGAGCAGGCCCATCATGATGCCGGGCAGCAGCAGGATGTGCACCGAGTAGAAGCGCGCGACGAAGTCGCCGCCCGGGAACTCCCCGCCGAACAGGAACATCGACAGGTACGTGCCGACGACCGGGACGGACAGGATGGCGCCCTGCATGAAGCGGACACCGGTGCCGGAGAGCAGGTCGTCCGGCAGCGAGTAACCGGTGAAGCCGGTGAACATGCCGAGGACCAGCAGCAGGAAGCCGAAGATCCAGTTGACCTCGCGCGGCTTGCGGAAGGCGCCGGTGAAGAAGACGCGCATCATGTGCACGATCATCGCCGCGACGAAGATCAGGGCCGCCCAGTGGTGGATCTGGCGGATCAGCAGGCCACCGCGGACGTCGAAGCTGATGTCGAGCGTCGAGGCGAACGCCTCGGACATCATGACGCCCTGCATCGGGACGTAACTGCCGTGGTACTCCACCTCGTTCATGCTCGGGTGGAAGAACAGCGTCAGGTACACACCCGTGAGGATGATGATGATGAAGCTGTAGAGGCAGATCTCACCCAGCATGAAGGACCAGTGGTCCGGGAAGATCTTGCGCATGTTCGCCTTGGCGAGGCTGTAGATGCCCAGGCGGCCGTCCGCCCAGTCCGCTACTCGCTCGCCGGCGGGCGCTTTGCGCGCCGTCTTGTGGTCGGTGGCAGTGCTCATCCGCGCTCCCAGAATGCAGGACCGACGGGCTCTTCGAAGTCGCCGAGCGCTTCGAGGAAGCCTTCGTCATTCACGCCGATCCGCAGCTGCGGAAGCGCGTGACCGGCCGGGCCGAAGATGACACGGGCGCCGTCGGAGAGGTCGAAGGTGGACTGGTGGCACGGGCAGAGCACGTGGTGCGTCTGCTGCTCGTACAGGCTGATCGGGCAGCCGACGTGGGTGCAGATCTTCGAGTAGGCGACGATGCCGTCGTGGGACCACTCGAGTTCCTGCTTGTCCTTGATGTCCTCCGGCTGGATACGGACGATCATCAGGGCGGCCTTGGCGATCTGCACCTGGAAGTCGTGCTGGTGCTCGTCCAGGCCCTCGGGCATGGCGAACGTCAGCGAACCGACGAGGACGTCCTCGGGGCGCAGCGGCTCCATCGTGTTCTGGTTGATGAGCATCTTGCCCTTCGCCCAGAGCGTCTTGCGGAGCTTCTCCTCGGGCAGCGGGCCCAGGTCGCGCATGATCACCACGGCGGAGAGCGGCAGCATGGCCAGCGCGCCCAGCATCGTGTTGCGGATCAGCGGACGGCGGCCGATGCCGGACTCGTTCGCGCCGTCGGCGAAGTCCTGGAGGACCTTCGCCTTGACCTCCGGGGAGGCGGCGATCTCGTGGCGGTCGTCGGCGACCTCGACGTCGGACATCAGGGTGCGGGCCCAGTGGACCGCGCCGGCGCCGATGCAGAAGAGGGCCACGCCCAGGCTGATGCCCAGGGCGAAGTTGAGCGCGCTCACCCTCCCGACCGGGAAGATGTAGACGATCTTGTCGACCGGGAAGATCACGTAGGAGGCGATGAAGGCGACCGTGGCCAGCATCGACAGCGTGAACAGCATCGCGACGGTGCGCTCGGAACGCTTCGCGGCCCGCTCGTCGATGTCCTGGATGCGCGGCTTGTGGACCGGCAGGCCCGGGTCGGCGAACGGGTCGTCCGCGACTGCTACGCCACCGTGGTGGGCGTCGCCCTGCTCGCTCGGCAGGTGCTTCTCTTCGGGAATCTCTTGGCTACTCATGACTTCTTGGCCTTAGCGGTGTGGGCCGCGACCCAGACGGCGACAGCGATCAGCGCACCCAGAGCGAAGATCCAGCCGAACAGACCCTCGGACACGGGGCCGAGGCCGCCGAGCTTGAGACCACCGGGGTTGGTCGACTTCTCACCGTTCACGTTCTGGAGGTACGCGATGATGTCCTTCTTCTGCTTCTCCGGCATCGTGCTGTCGGGGAAGGACGGCATGTTCTGCGGGCCGGTCTGCATGGCCTCGTAGATGTGCTTCGGCGAAACGTCCTCAAGGTTGGGGGCGTACTTGCCGTTGGTCAGCGCGCCGCCCTCACCGGTGAAGTTGTGGCACTGCGCGCAGTTGTTGCGGAACAGCTCACCGCCGTTGGCGATGTCGGCGTCCGCCGGGTCGTACTGCTTCTCGGTCGGCGTGATCGGGCCGGCACCGAGGGAGGCGATGTACGCGGCCAGCTGGTCGATCTGCGCCTGGGTGTAGATGACCGGCTTCTTCGGCACCTGGGCGCCGGGCTGCTGGGCGGGCATGCGGCCCGTGCTCACCTGGAAGTCGACGGCCGCGGAGCCGACGCCTACCAGGCTCGGGCCGTCAGAGGAACCCTGACCGCCGGTTCCGTGGCAGCTTGCGCAGCCCACGGCGTAGAGCTTCTTGCCCTCCTCGATGGCGAGGGACTGGGCGGTTTCATCGGCCTGCGCCTTGCCCGCGGGGGCGAAGGCGGCATACAGCCCCCCAGTGGCCGCCAGCGCGAGGAGTAGAACGACGACCGCCGCCAGCGGATGGCGTCGTCGTGCGGAGAGCTTTTTCACGGATTACCCCGGTGTCAGGATCTTCTGCGTCGGTGTGTCTGGATGGTGTGCCGGGTCGGGCCCGGTGACGTGTTCGCTACTTGATCAGGTAGATCGTCGCGAAGAGGCCGATCCAGACGACGTCGACGAAGTGCCAGTAGTAGGACACGACGATGGCCGACGTGGCCTGTTCGTGGGTGAACCTCTTGGCCGCGTACGTCCGGCCGAGGACCAGCAGGAAGGCGATGAGACCGCCCGTCACGTGCAGACCGTGGAAGCCGGTGGTCAGGTAGAACACCGAGCCGTACGGATCGGACGAGAGGCTCATGCCCTCGTGCTTGACCAGCTCGGTGTACTCGAACACCTGGCCGCCAATGAAGATCGCACCCATGACGAACGTGATGATGAACCACGTCCGGAGCTTCTTCACGTCACCGCGCTCGGCGGCGAAGACGCCGAGCTGGCAGGTGAGGGAGGAGAGCACCAGGATCGTCGTGTTCGTCGCCGAGAAGGGCAGGTTCAAGGCCGAAGCCTGCTCTGCCCAGTACTCGGCACCCATCACGGATCGCAGGGTGAAGTACATCGCGAAGAGGGCCGCGAAGAACATCAGCTCGGAACTCAACCAGATGATGGTTCCGACGCTGACGAGGTTCGGCCGATTGACCGTCGGGTGCGCGTGCCCGGTATCTACTGTCGTTGCTGTCGCCACGACCGACATTATGTCGGTCGCTTATCCCGCCCTCACCCCGGGGGGTGCCGTTCGGAGTGTCAGGGGTGTGTGCAAGGCCCGAACGGCCCATCGGACAACCCCTCCGCGCGGCCTCGGGCACGTGTCCGAACCGATGCTGGCGGGGCCTCGGGAGGAGTAGGCTCCCGCGCAACATCAACGTGATTCATGGGACACGTGGAGGATCGAAATGCGGGCGACTGCGCGGGTTCTGGTCTACAGCGACGACGCGGGCACCCGGGAGCAGGTGAGACTGGCGGCGGGCCGCCGTCCCGCCGCTGATCTGCCGCCGGTGGAGTTCCTGGAGTGTGCGACCCTGCCGGCCGTCCTGGCGGAGCTGGACGCGGGCGGCATCGACGTGTGCGTGCTGGACGGCGAGGCGGTTCCGGCCGGCGGCATGGGCGTGTGCCGGCAGATCAAGGACGAGATCTTCCGGTGCCCCCCGGTGCTGCTGCTGATGGGGCGTCCCCAGGACGCCTGGCTGGCCACCTGGAGCCGCGCGGACGCGGCGGTGACCCTTCCGGTGGATCCGGTGGAGTTCGCGGACGCCCTGGCGGGCCTGCTGCGCGCGCGGCTGTCCTCGCCGGCCGCCTGACGCACCGGCGGCCCCGCGCCGCGGACGGCGGCGGGGCCGGTCGCCGTACGGTCCTCCCCCGGCGGGCTCCGGGAGAGGACCGGGCGGCTGTCAGACGGTCGGCCGCAGGCGGGCCTGGTCCACGTGGCTGCGGCCGTCCTGGGTGCCCTTGAGGAGGGCGCTGCCCTCGCGCCAGTCCTTCCAGTCCATGTTCCAGTCACCGAAGCCGTTGCCGAAGATGTCCATGTCGTCGCCGATGCTGTTGATGACCTGGACGAGGTCGCCCTCGCGGATGTTCTCGTAGAACCAGGCGGCGTTGCCGGTGCTCATGCCGGTGCAGCCGTGGCTGACGTTCGCGTAGCCGTGCGAGCCGACGGACCAGGGCGCGGCGTGCACGTATTCACCACTCCAGGTGACGCGCGTGGCGTAGTAGACGGGCAGGTTGTAGTACTCGCTGCCGCCGATGCCGACGGTGTCCCCGCGCATCTGTACGTAGTACTGCTTGCCCAGCACCACCTTGATGCCGTTGCGGGTGGAGAAGCCGGGCTTGCCGGTGGTGACCGGGATGGAATTGATCACTTCGCCGTTGCGCTTGAAGGTCAGCCAGTGCGAGGAGGCGTCGGTGGTGACCTCCACGCGGTCGCCGATCTCCAGCTTGAGCGGCTTGGACGCGGCTCCGTGGAGCTGGTCGGTGATCCGGATGCCTTCGAGGTTGCTCCGTACGGAGACGGTGGTGTTGGCGGGCCAGTAGTCCTTCGGGCGGAAGTGCAGCCGCTTGTCGTCCACCCAGTGCCAGGCGCCCTCCACCCCCTCGGGGGCGTCGACGACCAGGCCGCGCTCGACGACGGCGCGGGCGGCCTTGTCCTTGACGGGCTCGTTGAGCTCGGCGGTGAGGGGCTGGCCGACGCCGTACTTGCCCTCCTCCGGGCCGAACTCGACCTTGAGGACGCCCTTGGACGGGGTGGTGTCGAAGGACATCGTGCGCTGGCCCGGGGTGCCCTGTCCGTCCTCGGTGCTCACGGTGACCGTGTAGCGGACGCCTGCGGCCATGGGGACGGTGCTGTGCCACCGGTCGCCCTTGGCGCTGAGTTCGCCCGCCAGGCGGCGGCCGTGGGTGTCGACGGCCGTGACGTCGGTGATCCGGCTGCCCTTGGCCTTGGCGGTGACTTCGAGGGGCCGGTTGGGGTCGACGGGCCGGCTGCCGGAGGTCTGGTTGAAGGCGACCTGTTCGCCCGCGTCGACCGGGCGGGCGGACAGCGGGTTGTCGCCGGACCCGCATGCGGTGGCGCCGGCACCGAGGGACGCGACCAGCAGGGAGCAGCTGAGTACCGTCCAAAGACGCGGTGTGTGCTTCATGGAGCCAACGCTATGAAGATATGACAAATACGGCGCGCGGGGTGACTGCAAACGAGGGGCCCGGACCCCTCCGAAGAGGTGTCCGGGCCCCACGTGGTGCGCGGCCGGGCCGCGCGGATGCCGCTTACTGGTTCGCGTTCTCACCGCGGTAGTACTCGTACACCCAGCCCCACAGGCCGATCAGGATGATCGGGGCCGAGAAGTACATGAGCCACCAGCCGAAGATGACGCCCATGAAGGCGAGCGCACCGCCGATGCCCAGCGAGAGCGGCTGCCAGCTGTGCGGGGAGAAGAACCCCAGCTCGCCCGCCTCGTCGGCGACGTCGGCCTCCAGGTTGTCCTGAGCCATCTCGTCCACGCGCTTGGCCGTGAAGGCCAGGTAGTAGCCGATCATGACGCTCAGGCCGAAGGCCAGGAAGAGCGCGGTGGTTCCGACGGGCTCCTTCGACCACACGCCATACACGATGGCCATGATCAGGATGAAGAAGGAGAGCCAGAGGAACATCTTGCCCTGGATCTTCACTTGCCGGCCTCCTTGCCACCGGTGACGGCCTTCGCCGGGGAGTGGTCCTCAAGGTGTTCGAGGGCCGCGATCTCCGGGTGGTGCAGGTCGAACGCCGGCGACTCGCTGCGGATGCGCGGCAGGGTGAGGAAGTTGTGCCGCGGCGGCGGGCAGGACGTCGCCCATTCGAGCGAACGGCCGTAGCCCCACGGGTCGTCCACGTCGACCTTCTTGCCGTACTTGGCGGTCTTCCAGACGTTGTACATGAACGGCAGCATCGAGAGGCCGAGCACGAACGAGCTGATCGTCGAGATGGTGTTCAGCGCGGTGAAGCCGTCGGCCGCGAGGTAGTCCGCGTAACGACGCGGCATGCCCTCGGCGCCCAGCCAGTGCTGGACCAGGAAGGTGCCGTGGAAGCCGATGAACAGCGTCCAGAAGGTGATCTTGCCCAGGCGCTCGTCCAGCATCTTGCCCGTGAACTTCGGCCACCAGAAGTGGAAGCCGGCGAACATCGCGAACACCACGGTGCCGAAGACGACGTAGTGGAAGTGGGCGACGACGAAGTACGAGTCCGAGACGTGGAAGTCCATCGGGGGCGAGGCCAGGATGACGCCGGTCAGACCACCGAAGGTGAAGGTGACCAGGAAGCCGATCGTCCAGAGCATCGGGGTCTCGAAGGACAGCGAGCCCTTCCACATGGTGCCGATCCAGTTGAAGAACTTCACACCGGTCGGTACCGCGATCAGGAAGGTCATGAAGGAGAAGAACGGCAGCAGCACACCGCCGGTGACGTACATGTGGTGCGCCCACACCGTCACCGAGAGGCCGGCGATGGCGATCGTCGCGGCGATCAGGCCGATGTAGCCGAACATCGGCTTGCGGCTGAAGACCGGGATGATCTCGGAGACGATGCCGAAGAACGGTAGCGCGATGATGTACACCTCTGGATGCCCGAAGAACCAGAAGAGGTGTTGCCACAGCAAGGCGCCGCCGTTGGACGCGTCGAACACATGCGCACCGAACTTGCGGTCGGCCTCCAGCGCGAAGAGCGCGGCGGCCAGCACCGGGAAGGCGAGCAGGACCAGGACACCGGTCAGCAGCACGTTCCAGGTGAAGATCGGCATGCGGAACATCGTCATGCCGGGAGCGCGCATGCAGATGATCGTGGTGATGAAGTTGACCGAACCGAGGATCGTGCCGAAGCCGGAGAAGGCCAGACCCATGATCCACATGTCGGCGCCGATGCCCGGCGAACGGACGGCGTCCGAGAGCGGGGAGTAGGCGAACCAGCCGAAGTCGGCGGCGCCGTTCGGCGTCACGAAGCCGGCCACCGCGATGGTGGAGCCGAAGAGGTACAGCCAGTACGCGAACATGTTCAGCCGCGGGAACGCCACGTCGGGCGCGCCGATCTGGAGCGGCATGATCCAGTTCGCGAAGCCCGCGAAGAGCGGGGTGGCGAACATCAGCAGCATGATCGTGCCATGCATGGTGAACGCCTGGTTGAACTGCTCGTTCGACATGATCTGCGTACCCGGCCGCGCCAGCTCGGCGCGCATGAAGAGCGCGAGCAGGCCGCCGATGAGGAAGAACACGAACGACGTGACCAGGTACATCGTGCCGATGGTCTTGTGGTCGGTGGTGGTGAGCCACTTCACGACCACGTTGCCCGGCTGCTTGCGCCGTACCGGCAGCTCGTTCTCGTACGAGTCAGCTGCGGCGGCACCCTGGGATTCGTTGAGGATGCTCACAGTTTGTTCGTCTCCGCATTCCGGGCCGGGTCGGTCTGCTGGATGCCGGCCGGCAGGAAGCCGGTCTGACCCTTCTCCGCCAGGTCCTTCAGGTACTCCTGGTACTTCTCGGGCGAGACCACCTTGACGTTGAACAGCATCCGGGAGTGGTCGACGCCGCAGAGCTCGGCGCACTTGCCCAGGAAGGTGCCCTCCTGGGACGGGGTGACCTCGAAGACGTTGGTGTGGCCCGGGATGACGTCCTGCTTGAACAGGAAGGGGACCACCCAGAAGGAGTGGATGACGTCGTTCGACGACAGGATGAAGCGGACCTTCTCGCCCTTGGGGAGGACCAGGGTCGGGCCCGGGTTGCCCGTCTGCGGGTTGCGGTCGCTCGGGACGCCCTTCTCGTAGACGCCCTCGGCACCGGCCGGGAAGTCCTTGGTGAAGCGGTCCGGGATGGAGCCGAGCTCCTTGGGGACCGTGTTCGCCTTCGGGGTCGCCGCGTCGCCGTCGACGTTCTCGATGTAGTTGAAGCCCCAGCTCCACTGGAAGCCGATCACGTTGATCGTGTGCGGCGGCTTCGGGGTGAGGGCGAGCAGCTTCGACTCGTCACGCGCGGTGAAGTAGAAGAGCACCGAGACGATGATGAGCGGGACCACCGTGTACAGCGCCTCGATGGGCATGTTGTACCGGGTCTGCGCGGGGACCTCGATCTTCGTCCGGCTGCGCCGGTGGAAGATGACGCTCCACAGGATCAGGCCCCATACGAGGATGCCCGTGACGAGCGCGGCCGCCCAGGATCCCTGCCACAGGGAGAGGATGCGCGGCGCCTCCTCGGTTACCGGAGTCGGCATTCCGAGGCGGGGGAAGTCTTTCCATGTATACGAGCAACCAGTGGCGGTCGCCAGGACCACGCCCGCAGTCAGCGCCTGCAGCAGCTTCCGCCGCATCGGGCGCCGCGGCGAGCGGTCGGAGCCGTAGGGACTCACGTAGCGCCTTCCCGAGAGTCTCGGCCCGCGCGGCCGGCCGCGGCCGTGTTCGGGTCGGTCGCCGGCCCTGACGCAGGCAGGGGTTTGGATGTTTATGCGGACCAAACCCTACTGGACGCTATTTGGGGTCGCGCGGGGAGGGTGCCCAACGCGCCGCTACTGCCCCCGAAGGGATGGATCCGCCGTCCGGGGGACGGCCGGGACGGCCCCGAACGGCGGGCTCCGGGGCCCATCTGACGGCCCCTGACCTCGGACGCTCGCGGGTGGGGGCTAGCGTGGCCGGATGCCGTACTTCGACAGCGCGTCCGCCGCTCCCCTGCACCCCGTGGCCCGGCAGGCGCTGCATGCCTCCCTGGACGAGGGCTGGGCCGATCCGGCCCGGCTGTACCGGGAGGGCAGGCGCGCCCGGCTGCTGCTGGACGCGGCGCGGGAGGCCGCGGCGGAGGCGGTGGGGTGCCGTCCCGACGAGCTCGTGTTCACTCCTTCGGGGACGCACGCGGTTCACACGGGGGTCGCGGGGGTGCTGGCCGGGCGCCGGCGGGTGGGGGGCCACCTGGTCGTATCGGCCGTCGAACACAGTTCGGTATTGCATGCGGCGGAGGCGCACGGGGCGCGCGGCGGGACCGTGACGGAGGTTCCCGTGGACCGCTGGGGGGCCGTCTCCCCCGACGGGTACGCGCGGGCGCTGACGGCGGGGACGGCGCTGGCCTGCCTGCAGTCGGCCAACCACGAGGTGGGCACGGTGCAGCCGGTGGCCGAGGTGGCCGAGGTCTGCGGGGCGGCCGGGGTGCCGCTGCTGGTGGACGCGGCGCAGTCGCTGGGCTGGGGGCCGGTGGAAGGGGCCTGGTCGGCGCTGGCGGCGAGCGCGCACAAATGGGGCGGGCCGCCGGGGGTCGGGCTGCTGGCGGTCCGCAAGGGGGTGCGGTTCTCCCCCCAAGGCCCGGCGGACGAAAGGGAGTCGGGCCGCTCCCCCGGCTTCGGGAACCTGCCGGCGATCGTGGCGGCGGCGGCCTCGCTGCGGGCCGTACGGGCCGAGGCGGAGGCGGAGGCGGCGCGGCTGCGGGTCCTGGTGGACCGGATCCGGCGACGGGTGGTGCGGCTGGTCCCGGACGTGGAGGTGGTCGGCGCGGCGGACCGGCGGCTGCCGCACGTGGTCACCTTCTCCTGCCTGTACGTGGACGGGGAGGCGCTGCTGCACGAGCTGGACCGCGCGGGCTTCTCGGTCTCCTCGGGCTCCTCGTGCACGAGCTCGACGCTGACGCCGAGTCATGTGCTGCGGGCGATGGGGGTGCTGTCGGAGGGCAACGTACGGGTGTCGCTCCCGGCGGGGACCACGGCGGAGGAGGTGAACACCTTCCTGGAGGTGCTGCCGGGGGTGGTGGCGGGCGTACGGGACCGCTTGGGCGCGGCGGAACCGGTGGCGCGGGAGCCTGTCGCCGACAGCCTGGAGATCGACGCGCTGGGGCTGCGCTGCCCCCAGCCGGTGATCGAGCTGGCGCGGGCGATCGGGTCGGTGCCGGTGGGGGGCACGGTGACGGTCCTCTCGGACGACGAGGTCGCCCGGCTGGACATCCCGGCCTGGTGCACGATGCGAGGCCACACCTACCTGGGCGAATCCCCCCACCCGACCGGCTCCGCCTACACGATCCGCCGCGAGGCGTAACCGGCCCCCTGGCTGCGCCAACCCGGCTCCGCCGGGCCAATCCAGCCCCGCCGGCGTTTGAGGCGAGCCACATTCTGTGATCACTAGTCTGTGACCACGCGGCCTTCGTGGCCGCGAG
>NZ_JBEYVX010000096.1:0-22329 GCF_040644195.1 Streptomyces sp. NPDC047014
CTCGGGGCGGCCGGGCCCGACGGCCGTTTCACCCCTGCGTACGGACGTACGAACGGCCCCGCGCGCGGACGGACGGCTCACTCCGCGGCCTCGCCCGCCAGCAGCCGCACGGCCCGCTCCAGCCGGGCCCGCCGGGTCTCCGGGGTGAGCGCCTGGAGGAGCGGCAGCGCCACGAGGTAGCGGCCGGTCCGGTCCAGGGCCTCGAACGCGGCACGGGCCGCCGGCCGGGCGTCGAGCTCCGCCGCCAGGTCCGGCGGCACCTCCGCCGTCCGCTGGGAGGCGTAGGCCCCGGTCCAGCGGCCGTCCGCCTGGGCCTTGCGCACCTCGGCCAGGCCCGGTTCGCGCATCCGTCCCGCGGCCGTGAGCGCCGCGACCTTCTCCACGTTCACCTGCGACCACAGGCTCCGCGGCCGGCGCGGCACGTACTTCTGCAGGTAGTGGCGCTCGTCGAGCGAGCGCCGCTGCCCGGAGATCCAGCCGTAGCAGAGCCCGATGTCGACCAGTTCGTCATCGGTGACCGACGCGATGCCGGACTTCTTCTTCGCCAGCTTCACCCACAGCCCTTCCTGGCGCGTGTGGTGCTCGGCGAGCCAGTTCTCGAACGCCTCCGCGTCCGGGAAACCGACGATCTCCACCCCGTTGAGTTCGTCCATGCGTTCAGGCTATCGGCCGCCCGCCCGGCCGAAGCGTGAACGATTCCTCAGGCGGTCACGGCCTCCGGCCGGGTCTCGTCGCGGTGGCCCCGGGCCGCCGAGCCGCGCGAGGGGAGCAGGGAGTCCAGCGCGAGGGCGCCGGGGCCGGTGAACACCAGCAGGAGGAAGGCCCAGCAGAACATCGCCGACGCCTCCCCGCCGTTCTGCAGCGGCCACAGGGCGTCGGGCTGGTGCACGGTGAAGTAGGCGTAGGCCATGGAGCCGGACGCGACGAACGCGGCCGCCCGCGTGCCCAGCCCGAGGAGGACGAGGACGCCGGCCACGAGCTGGATGGCCGCGGCGTACCAGCCGGGCCAGGTGCCGGCCGCGACGGTCCCGCCGCCGTGCGCACCGCCGAGCACCCCGAAGAGGGAGGCGGCGCCGTGCGAGGCGAAGAGCAGGCCGGTGACGATGCGGAACAGACCGACGGCGTAGGGCCGTGCCTGGTCGAGACGTGTGGTCATGGGGGGAGGCTCCTTCGGGGTGGGGGACAGGGTCCGAAGTAGTGCGGGAATCAACGAAGAGCAGCCAAAGGTTAGGTAGACCTAACTCGCCTGACAAGCGCGAGTTCCGGCCACCGGCCGGTCACCACCAGGCCGCCACCGGGACACGCCCCGGCCACCGCCCGCCCGCAGACCAGCCGTGGGCGCCAGTCGGCCCAGTCCGCTGGCGGCCCGCCGGGCCGTGGGTTCCGCTGGAGCCGTGAGCATCGTTCCCGGTCCGGGCTGGTGGGCGGGCCTGCCGCCGGCCGCGGGCGCCGCCGTCATGGCCACCGGCATCCTCTCCGTCGCCCTGCACCAGACCGGGCACGACACCCTGTCCCTGGTCGCGCTGGCCCTCGCCCTCGTGCTGTGGCTCGTCCTCGCCTTCGACTTCGCCTTCCGCCTGCTCGCGGACCGCGGGCGGTTCCGCGCCGAGGCCGACACCCCCGCCGCGCTGACCGCCGTGGCCGCCACCACCGTCATCGGCACCCGGCTCTCCCTGCTCGGATGGCAGAGCGTGGCCGCCGCCCTGCTGCTCCTCGCCGCGGTCCTCTGGCCCGGACTGCTCCTCAACGTCCTGGCCCACTGGCGGCGCCGCATGCCCGGCGGCGCCTTCCTCGGCTGCGTGGCCACCCAGGGGCTCGCCGTCCTCGCCGCCACCCTCGCCGCCGCCTGCCGCGCCGACTGGCTGGCCTGGGCGGCGCTCGCCGCCTTCTGCCTCGGGCTGGTGCTGTACGTGGCGGCCTTCCTCCGCTTCGACCTGCACGAGGTGGTGGGCGGCGCCGGTGACCACTGGGTGGCGGGCGGGGCCCTCTCCATCTCGGCCCTGGCCGGATCCAAGCTCACCGCCTCGCCCGTCTGGACCGGTTCCGCCCACGGGGCCCTGCGCATGGTCACACTGGTGGCCCTGGCGCTCTCCCTCGTCTGGTACGTCGTCCTGCTCGCGGCCGAACTGCGCCACCCCCGGCCGCGCTACGACATCCGGCGCTGGGCCACCGTCTTCCCCCTCGGCATGACCGCAACCGCCTGCCTCTCCGTGGCGGATCCGGCCGGGCTGCCCTGGCTGGTCCCGCTCGGGAAGGTCCTGCTCTGGATCGCCGTCGGCGCCTGGCTGCTCACCGTGGCGGTACTGCTCTCCTCGGCCGCCACCGCGCGCCGTACCGCCGGACGCCCGTGAAAGCTGTGGCCTGTGAAAGCCGTCGCCCCTGAAAGCCGCCGCCCGCTGGCCCCCTCCCGTACCAGCAGTCCCATGGCGGGGCGGGTCCCGGGCCAGTAGGGTCCCCTGCATGGCGTACACGTTTCAGGTGACCATCGACTCCGCGGACCCGCACCCGCTCGCCGACTGGTGGGCGGACGCCCTCGGCTGGGAGGTGGAGCCGAGCGACGAGCAGTTCATCCGCGGCCTGATCGCCGCGGGCCACGCGACCGAGGACGACACCACCACCCACCGCGGGGTGCTCGTCTGGAAGGTGGGCGCCGCGATCCGCCACCCGGAGGGGCTGGCGGGCGCCCCGCGCATCCTCTTCCAGCTGGTCGAGGAGCCCAAGACCGTCAAGAACCGGGTCCACCTCGACGTCCGCACCGGCTCGGACGACCCCAAGGCCGTGGTCGAACGCCTCCTCGCCAAGGGCGCCGTGCACCTCCACGAGGGCCGGCAGGGCCCGAGCGTATGGACCACGCTCGCCGACCCCCAGGGCAACGAGCTCTGCGTCTCGCACTGACCGGCACCGCCGCCGGGCGGCCGCCCACCACGGGCCGCCGCCCGCTTCGGTACCCCTCGGACCAGCCATAATTGATTACCGGGCATCCCCTCCCGCACGTGAGAATGAGCCATCTCATACCGGGAGGGAACCCATGAGCCAGGAGCCCCTGACTCTGCACGACCTGCTCCCCGCGCAGGCGCTCGCGGAATCGATCGACGCCGGGTACGTCACC
This sequence comes from Streptomyces sp. NPDC047014, assembly GCF_040644195.1. Taxonomy (NCBI): domain Bacteria; kingdom Bacillati; phylum Actinomycetota; class Actinomycetes; order Kitasatosporales; family Streptomycetaceae; genus Streptomyces; species Streptomyces sp. NPDC047014. Next base: position 3,110 of record NZ_JBEYVX010000096.1, read on the forward strand.
CGCAAACCGCACCCCGAACTGCCGCTGTCCATCTACACGTACACCCGGACGGCCCAGTACGAACGCGTCTGGAACGAGGTCACCACCCGGTGCCGCGGACTCGTCGCCGACGACACCACCGGCGCCGTCGTCGCGCTGCCGCTGCCGAAGTTCTTCAACGTCGGCGAGCACGAATCCGGCCAGCCCTACGCCCCCGCCCTCCCCGACGAGCCCTTCGAGGTCTACGACAAGGTGGACGGCAGCCTCGCCGTCGTCTTCCACTACGCGGGCCGCTGGCGGGTCGCCTCCAAGGGGTCCTTCATCAGCGCCCAGGCCACCTGGGCGCAGCGCCGGCTCGACGGCCTGGACACCACCGGCCTGCAGCCCGGCACCACCTACCTCGCGGAGATCCTGTACCCGCAGAACCGCATCGTCGTCGACTACGGCGACCGCCGCGACCTCGTCCTCCTCGCCGCCTTCCGGCTGGACGGCACCGAGGTCCCGCTCGCCGAGGCCGCGCCCCACTGGGCGGGCATCGGCTCCGTCGTGACGGTGTGGCCCGCCATGCCGCTCGACGAACTGCTCGCGCTCACCGAGACCAACACCCTGCCCGGCGGCGCCGCCGCGAGCGGTATGGACGCCGAGGGCTTCGTCCTGCGCTTCGCCTCGGGCGTGCGCGCCAAGGCCAAGCTGTCCGAGTACGTACGGCTGCACAAGGTGCTCACCGGCGTGACCGCCCGCGACATCTGGCGCGGCCACGGCATCCAGCGGTTCGCCGGGCTGCCCGCCAAGCAGCTCGCGCAGGGCCTGAACTGCACCGTCGCCGAGATCGAAGCCTCGGGCGGCAAGCCCCTCGATGCCCTGCTGGAGCAGGTGCCCGACGAGTTCGACCACTGGGTGCGTGGGGTCGTCGCCGGTCTGGAGGAGGCCGCCGCCCGCCACGAGCGCGCGATCGACGAGGCGTACGCGGGCCTCGCGCACCTGACCGCCGACCGCGGGGCCTTCGCCCGCGCGGTCGCGCAGCTGCCCGACCGTACCGTCCGGCCCGCGATGTTCATGCGGCTCGACGGCCGGCCGACGGAGCTGACGTCCTGGCGTCTGGTCCGCCCGGACACCGCCGACCCGTACCTCGCGGACGAGGAGAACAAGACCGGACCCGAGGGGGAGGGCAGGCCCGCGCCCGCCTCCGTACCCGCGGCCCGGCCCGCCGCCGCCCGCGTGCGGCAAGCGGCGCCCGCGCGGACTCCGGCGCCTGCCGAGGCCGGGCCCGATGCTCCTGGGGCGGAGGCCCCGCTGCCCGTCGTCCACGTCATGACCGGGCTGCCCGCCTCCGGCAAGACCACGGCCGCGCGCGCCCTCCAGGCCGCGTCGGGCGGCCGGATGCGCCGGGTCAACCTGGACGACCTGCGGGCCATGCTCGACCTGCCGGACCCGGAGCGGGGCCGCAGCTTCGCCCATGAGCAGACGGTGCTCCAGGTGCAGGACGCGGCCGTCCGCGCCGCCGTCGACGGCGGTTTCGACGTGGTCGTCGACAACACCCACCTGACCAAGAACATCCCCAAGCGGCGCAAGGCGGCCGTCGGCGGACTGGCGACCTTCGTCGTGCACGACTTCACCGACGTCCCGCTGGAGGAGTGCCTGCGCCGCGACGCCGCGCGGGAGCACCAGGTCGGCGAGGAGATCATCCGGATCCTGGCGGACAAGCACCGGCAGGCCCGCAAGGGCGGCTGGCGGCTGACCTCGGAGTGGATGAACGGCACCTCGGCTGGGACGGCCGTGCCGCCCGTGACCCCGTACGTCCCGGACCCGGCGCTGCCCACGGCCGTGATGTGCGACATCGACGGCACCCTCGCCCTCACCGGCGACCGCGGCCCCTACGACTTCACGCGCTGCGAGCTGGACCTGCTCAACGCCTCGGTGCGGCACGCCCTGGACGCCTTCCGGCGCGCCGACGGCGATGTGATCGTGCTGCTGTCGGGGCGGAGCGAGGAGTACCGCGTACAGACCGAGGCATGGCTGCGCAGGCACGAGGTGCCCTACGACGAGCTGTGGATGCGCGCCCGGGGCGACACGCGCCGCGACGACGTGGTCAAGGCCGAGCTGTTCGACGCGCATGTGCGCCACCGGTACGCGGTACGGGTGTCGCTCGACGACCGGGACCGGGTGGTCGCGGTCTGGCGCCGGATGGGCCTGCCCACCTGGCAGGTCAACTACGGCGACTTCTAGAGTGACCGCGTGAGCGGTGTGCTGATTGTCGACGGGGCGAATGTGGTCGGTTCCGTGCCGGACGGCTGGTGGCGGGACCGGCGCGGCGCCGCCGAGCGGCTGCGCGACCTGCTGGCCGCGCGGGAGGGGGACGAGGAGATCGTGCTCGTCGTCGAAGGGGCCGCGCGGGGCGTCGAGTCCGTGCCCGGTGTCCGGGTGGAGTCGGCGCCGGGCAGCGGGGACGACCTGATCGTGGAGCTGGCGGCGGCCGCCGCGGAGGGCGGCTGCGTGGTCGTCACGGCCGACCGCGGACTGCGGACACGGCTCCGGGCGTACGGTGTGCGGTGCGTGGGCCCGCGTACCGTACGCCCGGCGGGCTGACCGGAGGTCAGCGGCAGTACCTCACCTCGGAGAGGTTCTTGACGTAGCGCGCGGAGACCCAGCGCTCGCGGTCGTACGCCTTGGCGGCCTTGCGGTCCTCGCGGTCCGAGCCGCCGTTCTCCCAGCTGTCGTTGTCGTTGTTCCCGTTGCCGTTCCCGTTGTTGTTGCCATTGCCGTTGTTGTTGTCGCGCAGGCGGTACCAGATGTTGTTGCCGTCGACGCGCTCGCCCTGCTTCTTGCAGGAGATCTCGACGCGGCTGTTCGGGTACACCCGGCCGACGGACTCCGAACGCGTCGTGGGCCTGCTGCGGACCGTCAGGGCTCCCTTGGAAACGACCTTGCCGGCGGAGTACCGGTCGTACGCGGCCTGCTGCGCGGACGAGGGCTTGCCGACGACGATCTCCCGCGGCCCCTCGTCCGCGCCCGCGACGCCCGCTCCGACCAGACCGAGGACCAGGCTTCCGGTGGCGACAGCGAGGATGGTTCTGGTGGGCTTCAGCATGAGCCGGCTCCTCTGTGACGATCTCCACCCGGCCGCCAAGGGGCGGCGCGGGGTGGCAACATGCGGTTGCCAGGGACGACTATGACGAGAACGGCACGGGTAGCCCCGGTGGCTCACCGCCCTTTAGCCCGATATGACCAATCTGTCCACTGGAGGGCGGCCGCCGGGTGCGGCGACCTGCGGCCGGCGCCAGAGTGGGCGGCATGGGTATCGACGACTACGGCGGCGGGTCCGGCGCGCACGAGACCGGCGTCCTCATCGTGACGACGAACGACGTCCCCGGCTACCGCGTGGAGCGGGTCATCGGTGAGGTCTTCGGGCTCACCGTGCGCTCCCGCCACCTCGGCAGCCAGATCGGCGCGGGCCTGAAATCGATGGTCGGCGGCGAGTTGAAGGGGCTCACCAAGACGCTGGTGCAGACCCGCAACCAGGCCATGGACCGGCTGATCGAGCAGGCCAAGGCGCGGGGCGCGAACGCCGTGCTGATGATGCGCTTCGACGTCACGGACGCCGCCGACGTGGGCACCGAGGTGTGCGCCTACGGCACCGCCGTGGTGCTCGTCCCGGCCTCGACCTGACCGGGCCTGACCAGTCCTGGCAGTTCCTGACCGGTCATCGGGGCGCGCCGGGAACCGAATTGATCATTTTTGGCGTCTTCTGGGCCACACCACCCGGCAGAAGAGGAGACACCGACGTGAAGACCCCAGGGGCCGCACCGTCCCGTCGCGCACTGCTGACCGTGGGAGCGGGGGCCGCCCTGGCCGCCACGCTGCCCGCCGCCCCGGCCACCGCCGCCGCGCCCCCGCACGGCGGCACCGGCGTCGTGGCCCGGCTGCGCGCGCTGGAACGCGAGTACGGGGCCCGGCTGGGGGTGTACGCGCGGAACACCGCCACCGGCCGGACCGTGCTCCACCGGGCCGACGAACTCTTCCCCATGTGCTCGGTGTTCAAGACCCCCGCCGTGGCCGCCGTCCTGCGCGATCTGGACCACGACGGCACCGAGCTGGCCCGGCGGATCCACTACACGGCCCAGGACGTCACCGACGCCGACGGTGGCGCCATCACCTCCCGCCCCGAGAACATCGCCGGCGGACTCACCGTCGCCGAACTCTGCTCCGCCGCCATCTCCTACAGCGACAACGCCGCCGCCAACCTGCTCCTGCGCGAGCTGGGCGGACCCCACGCCGTCACCCGGCTCTGCCGCTCGCTGGGGGACCGTACGACACGGCTCGACCGCTGGGAGCCCGCGCTCAACTCGGCGGAACCGTGGCGGATGGAGGACACCACCAGCCCCCGCGCGATCGCGGCCACCTACGAACGCCTCGTCCTCGGGGACGCGCTGGACCCGGGGGACCGGAAGCTCCTGACCGGCTGGATGCTCGCCAACACCACCAGCGGCGCCCGCTTCCGGGCCGGTCTGCCCGCCGGCTGGTCCCTGGCCGACAAGACCGGCGCCGGCTCCTACGGCACCAACAACGACGTGGGCATCGCCTGGCCGCCCGGCCGCCCGCCCGTGGTGCTTTCCGTCCTCAGCACCCTGCGCGAGCAGGCCGCGCCGCGCGACGACACCCTGATCGCCAGGACCGCCCAACTGCTGGCCGACGCCCTCGTCTGACGGTCGGCCGGACCCCTCGCACGAAGGGCTCCCGCCGGGCCGCCCGGGACTTGTACGGTGAACCGACGTCCCACCGGAGCGAAGGGCGGCCCGATGAGCCGACGCAAGACAGCGGAAGAGGTGTTCGACGCGCTGGGCGAGCGCTACGAGGAGGTGTTCGGGCAGGTGCCGGGGCAGCTCGCCGCCCTCGACTGGCTCACCGAGCGGCTGCCCGCCGGAGCCCGGGTACTGGACGTGGGCAGCGGCACCGGGCGGCCCACCGCCGAGGCGCTGGCCCGGGCGGGCTGCTCCGTGACCGGCATCGACGTCTCGGCGTCGATGGTCGCCCTCGCCCGCACGCGGGTCCCGCAGGCGCGCTTCGAGCAGGCGGACGTACGTACGTACACGCCCGAGCGGGCCGGATTCGACGCGGTGTGCGCCTTCTTCCCGCTGCTCGTCATGGACCAGCCGGAGGTCGGGGACGCCCTCGACCGGATGGCCTCGTGGATCGCGCCCGGCGGGTACTTCGTGATGGCCACCGTCCCCGGCGACATCAGCGGCGTGGACATCGAGTGGATGGGCCACCAGGTCACCGTCAGCAGCCTGTCCACCGAGGCCCATCTGGCCCGGATGGAGGAGCGCGGCCTGGAGGTGCTGCACCACTTCACGGCCTCCTTCCGGCCCGCCGACGAGCTGGCGGAGCCCGAGGAGCATCTGTTCTGCTACGCCCGCCGCCGCCCCTGACGGCCCTTCGGCGGACGCGCCGGGGGAGCGGCGGAAAGATTTCCGAGGTTTTCCGGGAACGGCGGCAACCTCCCGGTGGGTCGCGCGTCGTGCGGGGGTGAAGGGGCGCAGTCCGCGCCCCCGCACCGACCGTGGAGAACCACCGTGAAGAACCTCAAGCACGTCCCCCTGGCCGTCCGCCACGCGGCCGTGGCCGCTGCCGCCGCCGGGGCGGCCCTCGCCCTCGCCGGCCCGGCGGTCGCCGCGGGCGGCGGCTCGGCCGCGCCCTCCCCGTCGGTCAGCCAGCCCGCCAGCGCCTCGCCCAGCCGCCCCGCCCCCCAGCCGTCCCCGTCGGTCAGCACCCCCTCGGTGTCGGACGCCGGCTCCGGCCGCAGCGCCTCCCCGAGCAGCAGGCCGAGCGTCTCCCCGAGCAGCCGGCCGAGCGCCTCCCCGAGCCAGAGCGGCCCGAGCGGGCGGCCCAGCGCCTCGCCCTCCGAGCCCGCCCCCGCCGCATCCGGTGAGGCCGAGCTCGCGCATACTGGCTCCTCGGCCACCACCGTCGCCCTCGGGGCGGGGGCCACCGGCCTGATCCTCGCCGGTGCCGGAGCCCTGTACGCCGTGCGGCGCCGCGCCAACAGCTGAGGAACCCCGTGCTCCACCTCGCACCACCCGTCGGCCCCCTCGTGCCCGGCTTCGGCCGGGCATGGCGGGGCCTGTGGTCGTTGCTGCGCCGCGAGAGCCCCGCCCCGCGGCTCTCCCCGCGCTCGCGCACCACCGCGTACGAGCGGGCGTACGGGACCGGGGGCGCCCGGGCCCACGACCCGCTGGGCGACGACGTACGGCCGCCCACCGTCACCGACCTCTACCACGCGCACCGGCTGCGGATGGTCCGGCTGGCGGTGCTGCTCGTCGACGACCTGGCCACCGCCGAGGACGTGGTGCAGGACGCCTTCACCGCCCTCTACCGGCGCCACGGTGAGCAGATCTCCGAGGTCGACAACGCCCTCGGCTACCTGCGCACCGCCGTGGTCAACACCGCGCGCTCCGTGCTGCGCCGCCGGCGCACCGCCCGCGCCTGGACCCCGCCACCGGCGGTGGACATACCCTCCGCCGAGGACCACGTCGTCCTCGACGAGGCCCACCGCGAGGTGCTGGCCGCCCTGGCCCGGCTGACACCCCGGCGCCGGCAGGTGCTGGTCCTGCGCTACTGGGCCGACCTCAGCGAGGCCGAGATCGCCGAGACGCTGGGCATCAGCCGCGGCGCCGTGAAGTCGAACGCGAGCCGCGCGCTGGACGCGCTGGAACGGAATCTGGAGGGACGGATATGACGCGCGACGGCGAACACCCCGGCGAACATCCCGGCGAACGCCCGGTCGAGACGAGGCTCCGCACGGCCCTCGACGCCCGCGCGGACGGCATCGACATCCGCATGCTGCGCCCCGCCGCCCCGCCCGGGGCCCACACCGGGCGCCGGCGGGCGAGCACCCTGCGGCGCTTCGCCCTGCCCCTGGCCGGCCTCGCGGCCGCCGCGGCGGCCGCGATCGGCTACCTGCTGGTGGCCCCGGACCACTCCCCGGGCCCGCAGCCACCGGCCGACCAGCCGAGAACCACGGCCCCCAGCCCCACCCTCCCCTCACCGACCCCGTCCCCGGGCACGGCGGGCCCCACCCACCGCACGCCGAGCGCCTCGTCCTCGGACCCCTCGGACACCCCTTCCCCCCGAGGCCGCCAACCCAGCCCCTCCACCTCCCCCTCCCCGAGCACCCCGGTCCGCACCACCCCGACACGCAGCGCCCCCACCCCGGACGCGTCACCGAGCGTGCGCTAGGCGGCGGTGCCGCCCGCCCCCCCCGGCGCTCCGGGGCGCATTGAAGCAGCCGACCGCCCGCCGCTGTTCGCGCCCTTGACCGCGGCAGCCCCGGCACGGGACGTTCGTGCCGCAACTCCGCGCAACCGGCTCGTTCAGGAGGGCGTGCGATGCCGCAGAAGCCGTCGGCACCCAGCTTTGAGGGCCTGCTCGACTCCGCCCGCGAGCAGGCCCTGCACCTGGAGCTGCGCGATGTCTACGCCGTCGGGGAGGAACGGGAGGTCTACAGCGCGTTTCTGAAAGATGGCAGCGTGCCTGCGGACGACTCGGCCTACTGGAGCGGGTGGCTGCCGTTGGTGGAGCGGACCGTCGCCCGCGGGGTCAAGGTCGCACGGGCCCGGATCGTCTCCGAACCGGTCACGGAGTACATCCGCTTCGAGCACGCCATCACCGACGCGAACCTCCGCGCCGGCGAGGAAGTCCGCTGGCTCGGCCGCCGGCACGCCTCCGCGCTCGCGCTGCCCGGGAACGACTTCTGGCTCATCGACGATGCGATCGTACGGTGGAACCTCTTCTCCGGCGACGGCGTGGCCCTTGAGCCGGACCACGCCGAAGACCCCGCCGCGGTCAAACTGTGCGCCGAAGCCTTCCAAGCGGTGTGGGAGCGGGCCGTCCCGCACGGCGACTACCGCATCTGACTCTTCGCCCACCGCACTTGCACCCTCCGAAGGCCGCCACCTCATGACCACCGCCTCCCCGTCCTCGGCCGCACAGGCCGCCCGAGCTGCCCTCGCCCGCCGCCTGGTGGGCCTGCGCAGGGACGCCGGGCTCAAGGCGTACGAGGTGGCGGACCGGTGCGGCTGGCACAAATCCAAAGCCTCCCGCATCGAGAACTGCCGTTCCCTGCCCTCGGACGACGACATCCGCGCCTGGTGCCGTGCCTGCGGCGCCGACGACCACGCGCCCGACCTGATCGCCGCCTCCCGCACGGCGGATGAGATGTACCAGGACTGGAAACGCCTGCACCGCGACGGCATCAAGCCGTTCCAGGAGTCGGCCGTCCCCCTCTACCGGCGCACGCGCTGCTTCCGCGTCTACTGCTCCAACGTGGTCCCCGGCCTCCTGCAGACCCATCCGTACGCCACCACGTTGCTGTCGGCCATCAGCACCTTCCAGGGCACCCCGAATGATGCCGCCGACGCGGCGACCGCCCGCCTGGACCGCTCCCGCGTCATCTATGAAGGGGACCACCGTTTTGTGCTCCTGGCCGAGGAAGCCGTCCTGCGCTACCGGATCGGTGACGCCACCGTGATGGCCGGTCAGCTCGGCAAGCTGCTGGAGCTGATGTCCCTGCCCTCGGTGGCCTTCGGGATCATCCCGCTCACCGCCGAGCGCAGGATCTGGCCGCTGGAGACGTTCATGGTCTTCGACGCCGACCGGGTCCTCGTCGAGACGTTGTCTGCCGAGATCGCCATCACCAGCGCCTCCGAGATCGCCGTGTACGCCAAAGCATTCGCTCAGTTGCAGGAGTTGGCCGTGTTCGGGGCGCGGGCCCGTGCCCTGGTCCGGGCCGCGATCGAAGCGCTCGGGTGACCGTCCGCAACTCCGCGCAACTTCCTTGAGGCGCGCCGGGCCGCCTCCCTAGTGTCGAGCGCACGGCAGAACGCCATCGGCGACCAGGCGACCTGGGCTTCCGGATGCCCCGAGCCGTCCAAGCCCGGAGATCGTCCCCCTGTGGCGCACCTGCACCCCACCCCGGCACCGAGAGGGATCACCAATGAGCACCGCGACCACCGAGCTGCGCCGGTTCCTCACCATCACCGGCCGGCGCCTCCGCGACGGCCAGTCCGCGCCCGAGATGTTCTCCCCGGCCGTGGACGCCGCCTGGCACAAGGCGCTCGGCACCCCGCAGTACGAGGCCCTGTGCCAGGAGACCGCAGGCCGGCCCATCCGCCACGTCGCGAACAACGGCCACGGCCCGATCGCCTGGGTCACCGCCTACGAGGCCGCGTACGGGCCGCTCCCGGACATCTGGTTCACCGACGCCGACGGCACCGTCGACGACCAGGCGGTGGCCCGCTACCGCGAGACCGGCACTGTGGTCGCCGAGTGGGACTGCGGCCCCGCCGGTGGCGACGGCGACGACGACGTCGCGCCCGACCAGCCGGAGACCTCCCGCCGGTGACGACCAGCCGTACGCGCGTGGCGCCCCGGCCGACCGCCGGGGCGCTGCGCCTCGTCGAGGCCGGCACCGCCACTCCGGCCACCATCGACATCACGGCGTACGTGCGGCGGATGGCCGCCCACTGCCCCTACCTGGCTCCTTCCCTCCGTCATGGCCTCACCGCCTGGACGGTCTACCGGGCCGTCGGTGAGCCTGCGGCGGTGGAGGCGGAGCTGTTCCACGCGGGCGTCCGGGCGGCGGAGTGGCTGCGTCCGCTGCTGAACCGCCCGTACGGCGGCCTCCGGTGCGAGAACATCGTCCTCCTCGGCCATGTACCGGGCGCCACGCACCGCGATCTGTTGGCCTGGCCGCATTGGGTCCTCAAGAACCTCTACGGCTCCGTCGGGATCATGTTCGGCAAGTTCCACGAGAGCGAGGAGGAACTGACCGCCGCGGGCGACCGAATCCCGGCCGCGCCTGTCTCGTTCCTCCCCGTGAGGGCCGCCGTACGCCGCCGGGACCCCCGCTTCCTGAGTGCGACTCCCGACCTGGCCGCAGCCCTTGCCGTGGCCGAGGACGACGGCCGCGACGTGTTCGAGCACGTTCCCGACGAGTGGAAGGAGATCAGGGCATGGTCCACGCGCTTCCGCCCCCTGGCGAAGCCCTCGACCGCCTCGCCGGACGGCTGGGGGCGCCTCTCGACTCCAGCCTCCTGAGCGACCGGCGGGGCACCCGGACCTGGAAGATCCGGGGGAGTCGGGGAGCCGTGGCCCTCAAGGCGAACAGCCCCGAGCAGGAGACCGTACGGGCCAAGGCCGCCGAGATGGCTCAGGAGGACGATCACCTCCTCCGCCTCACCGCGGCCGGGGCGCTCCGTCCCGGCTACCGCATCGACGCCGGTTCCTGGGATGGGGGCCGGTGGCTCGCGGTCCGCTGGGTCGACGGCGTCCCCCTGTGGCGGGCGCTCGCCCTGGCCCGGGGACCCGAAGGCGACCGGCCTTCGGTCCGGCCCTGGCTCCGGGGGATTGCCCGCACCTGGGCCACGCGTCTGGCCGCGATGCACGCGGCCGGATGGGCTCACGCCGACGTCCAGCCCACCAATACGCTCGTCACCCGTGACGGCCGCGCCGAGGTCATCGACTACGCGCTCGCCTGCGGGCCCGATCCCGGCGGACGCCTGCCGTACCGGGGCGCTCTGACCCACACCACCGCCCCGGAGATCGCCGCCGCCGTTCTCGCGACCTCGGCGGACACACACATCCAGGCGGAGCCGTCTGCCGACGTCTGGAGCCTGGGGGCATCCCTGTTCTGGTGCTGGACCAGCCACCGTCCCGTGCCCTATGACGACCGCCTCGGCCGGCCGGAGAAGCTGGCCGTCATCGCCCGAGGTGGCACGCTCCCGCCGGCCGACGTGCGGCCCTGGCGGTTTCCCGGGTTCGAGGACACCATCAGCGCCTGCCTGGCCCCCGACCCCGCCGACCGTCCCACCGCCAAGGAACTGATCGCAGCATGGTGACCCTGCGCGCACTCGACCTCGACGACGCCCCTGCCCTCACCCGCATCTACAGCGGCGCGTCGGTCCGGTACACCACGGGGAGGACGCTTCCTCTCGACCAGGCACGGGAAAGGATCCGCAGCGCCCTCGCCCGGGCGGCGGAGAGGCCACAAGCGCAATGGAGCTGGGGGATCCTCGCCGAGGACACGATGGTCGGCCTCATCGCCCTGCGGCGACGCTCGCCCGTCCTGGGGACCATCAGCTACATCCTGCGCGAGGACGCCTGGGGCAACGGTTTTGCGTCCGCAGCCGCACAGCAGGTCGTCGACTTCGCCTTCTCCGATGCCGGTCTGAGCCGGCTGGAAGCCATGCACCACCCCGCGAATCCGGCTTCGGGTCGCGTCCTGGCCAAAGCCGGCTTCACCCGCACCGGTACCACCGGTCAGCCCGCTGCGGATGGCACGGCGACGCCGTACGAGACGTACGCGCTGGACAGGGCCACGGACCAGGGATCGTACGAGTAGCCGCGGTCGTACCGCTCCAGCCGTGCGCGCGCCCGCCTCAGACCTGGGGGTTGCGGAGGTTTTTGACCGCCGATACCAAGGGGGCCAGTTCCGGGAGGTGGGAGGCGGTTTCCAGGGCTTCGCGGAGGGCCTTGTCGTTGGTGGGGCGGGCTGATTCCAGGAGGGTCAGGCCCGCCTCGCTCACGTCTGTGTAGATGCCGCGGCGGTCGGTGTCGCAGAGGTAGCGGTTGAGCAGGCCGCGGTCCTCCAGGCGGCTGACCAGGCGGGTCGTCGCGCTCTGGCTGAGGACCACCGAGTCGGCGACCTGGTGCATGCGCAGGTGGCCGCCGGGGCCGTTGTGCTGCCTGCTGAGCACGTCCAGCAGGGAGTACTCACGCACGCTGAGGCCGTGTCCGGCCTGCAGGGCGCGTTCGATGTGGGCCTCGATCCGCCCGTGCAGGAGGGAGAGGGCGCACCAGCCCTGGGAGAGGGCGGTGAGCGCGCTGTCCGTGGCCGTCATGGGCTCCTCCATCGAGCGTGCCGCACTGCGTACCGGCGGCGTATCGGCGTATCGGCGTGTGCCACCCAGGATAGGCCACATCCGCAATAGCCCGCGCTTGCAAATATCCCGCGTCTGCAATTAATGTGGACGCAGGCAATCGGCGCGAGCATTCAGCTCGTGGCCCCGCCCCCGGCTCCACCCCCTCCCCTGAAGGACACCTCCCCCCATGCCTCTCGCACTTCTCGCCCTCGCCGTCGGGGCCTTCGGGATCGGCACCACCGAATTCGTGATCATGGGTCTGCTCCCCGAGGTCGCCGGTGACTACGGCGTCACCATCCCCACCGCCGGCTTCCTCGTCACCGGCTACGCCCTGGGCGTCGTCCTCGGCGCCCCGCTGATGACCGTCCTCGGCACCCGCATCCCCCGCAAGCGCATGCTGATGCTGCTCATGGGCTTCTTCATCGTGGGCAACGTGCTCTCCGCGCTGGCCCCCGCCTTCGGCATGATGCTGGCCGGCCGCGTCGTCGCCTCGCTCGCCCACGGAGCCTTCTTCGGCATCGGCGCCGTCGTCGCCGCCGAGCTGGTCGCGCCCGAGAAGAAGGCCGGGGCCATCGCCATGATGTTCACCGGCCTCACCGTCGCCAACGTGGTCGGCGTCCCGCTCGGCACCCTCGTCGGACAGACCCTCGGCTGGCGCGTCACCTTCCTGATCGTCGCCGCCCTCGGCGTCCTCGGCCTGCTCGGCATCGCCCGGCTGGTCCCCGAACTGCCCCGGCCCGAGGGCGGGGTCCGCGTCCGCCGCGAGCTCGCCGCCTTCCGCAACGTCCAGGTCCTGCTCGCCATGGCGATGACCGTCCTCGGCTTCGGTGGCGTCTTCGCCGCCATCACCTACATCACGCCGATGATGACCGACGTCGCCGGCTTCGCCGACTCCTCCGTCACCTGGCTCCTGGTCCTCTTCGGCCTCGGCATGGTCGCCGGCAACCTCATCGGCGGACGCTACGCCGACCGCGCGCTGATGCCCATGCTGTACGTCTCCCTCGGCGCGCTCGCCGTCACCCTCGCGGTGTTCACCCTCACCGCCCACAGCAAGTTCGGCGCCGCCGTCACCGTCGTCCTGATCGGCGCCCTCGGCTTCGCCACCGTCCCGCCGCTCCAGAAGCGCGTCCTCGACCAGGCCGCCGGCGCGCCCACCCTGGCCTCCGCCGTCAACATCGGCGCCTTCAACCTCGGCAACGCCCTCGCCGCCTGGCTCGGCGGCATGGTGATCGCCGCCGGTCTCGGCTGGACCGCCCCCAACTGGGTCGGCGCCGCCCTGGCCGCCTCCGCCCTCGTCCTCGCCCTGATCTCCGGCGCCCTGGAGCGCCGTACGGCCGGACGCGGCGCCACCGGCGGCCCGGCCCTCACGGCCACCGCCCCCGAGGCGGCCGGCGCCCCCGAGCCGGCGGGCGCCGTGCCCGCGCACCACTGATCCGGCCGCACCCCGCCCCGTACGCACCACCCCGCAAGGAGAGACCCGCATGTCCGGCACCACCACCCCCTCCGCCCCCACCGCCGTCGCCCCGCTGACCACGCAGGACGCCGAACTGCTCGTCGCCGCGGCCACCGCCGCCGCCGAGGCGGCCGGGGTCACCGTCAGCGTCAGCGTGCTCGACGCCGGAGGCCACCCGCTCGCCTTCCGCCGCGACGACCGCGCCGTCCTGATCTCCGGCGAGACCAGCACCCGCAAGGCGTACACCGCCCTCCAGCTGAACGCGCCCACCGCCGGCCTCGTCGACGCCGTCCAGCCCGGCGGCCCCTTCCACACGCTGCCCACGGCCCTCGACCGCCCGCTGCTGTTCATCGCCGGCGGACTGCCCGTCCACCGCGACGGCCGCCTCGTCGGAGCCATCGGCGTCGGCGGCGGCGCCCCCGAGCAGGACCACGGCTTCGCCGCCGCGGCCCTCGACGCCCTGGTCTGAGACGCCGGGTCGCGTTCACGAGTCCCCCGTGCCACCTTGGTACGGGGGACTGGAACATCATGAGGAAGCCGAGGCAGCACAGGAGGGTCCACGTCATCGCGACGGCGACGGCCGCCGCGCTGGTCACCCTTGCCCTCCCCGGCTGCACGGCCGCCTCCGAGAAGGGGCCCGCCCCCGGCACCCCCACCGGGCCGGGCACCAGCGCCTCCGGCCGGGCGGCGGCCCCCGACCCTTCCGGCAGTCCGACGCCCAGCCCCTCGTACGCGCTGTCCACCGCGCCGCTCACCATCCCCGCCGTACGGGAGCACGAAGCGGCCCGCGGCCCCGGCTGGAAGCCCGCGCCCGGCGCCCGCGTGGTCGTCGCCCAGGGGGACACGGCCGCACTGGCCGACGAGGCGCGGATGCTCGCCGGTGAGCTGGGCCTCGCCTACGGGGAATCGGCCGCACCGCGCGCCGGGGACGTGGAGCTGTCCGTGGAGGGCAGCGGCCCGGCCGAGTCCTACACCATGGCCGTCAAGGACAACCAGGTACGGATCAACGGCCCCGACGAAGCCGGTGTCTTCTACGGCACGCGCACCCTCAAGCAGGCGATACGCGGCAGCGGAGCGGCCCCCGAGGGCACCGTCCGCGACGCCCCGGCCAAACCGCAGCGCGGCCTCAACCTCGACATCGCGCGCAAGCACTTCACGCCCGACTGGATCGAGAACCGGCTGCGCGAGATGGCCGACCTCAAGATGAACCAGCTCGGCCTGCACTTCTCCGACGACCAGGCGTTCCGGATCGAGTCCGAGAGCCACCCCGAGATCGTCTCCACCCCGCACCTCACCAAGGCCCAGGTGCGCGGCATCGTCGCCCTCGCCGACCGCCTCCACATCACCGTGGTCCCGGAGATCGACTCGCCCGGACACCTCGGGGCCGTCCTGCGCGCCCACCCCGACCTGCAACTGCGCGATGTCAACGGCAAGGCGGTCAAGGGAGCGGTGGACATATCCAACCCGGCGTCGGCCAAGCTCATCGACGAACTGCTCCGCGAGTACCAGCCGCTCTTCCCGGGCGGCGCCTGGCACCTCGGCGCCGACGAGTACCAGGCGCTGGTGGTCCGCGACCCGCAGGCGTCCTTCCCGCAGCTCGCCCGCGCGGCACAACAGCGCTACGGCTCCTCGGGGCGGGTCCAGGACCTGGCCACGGGCTGGCTCAACGACCGCGCCGACGTGGTCCGCCCGACGGGCAAGGCGCTCAAGGCGTGGAACGACGGCTTCTTCCGGGGCGGGGTGACGAGCGCCGCCAAGGACATCCAGGTCGAGTACTGGACGGGCAAGGAGATCGGCGCCCGGCCGCCGCTGGAGTACCTGCGCGAGGGCCGCAAGGTCGTCAACCTCAACGACGAATACCTCTACTACGTGCTCGGCCAGCCCAACGAGTTCACCTACCCCACCGGCCGCCGCATCTACGAGCAGTGGACCCCGCTGGTACTGCGCGGCACCACCCCGGTCCCCGCCTCGTACGACGGGCAGATACTGGGCGCTCGGCTCGCCGTCTGGAGCGACCTGGCCGGGGCCCAGACCCAGGACCAGGTGGCGGCGGGCATCCGGATGCCGCTGGCGGCGCTCTCGCAGAAGGTCTGGGACGCGCGCCAGCCGACGCTGCCCTGGGACGGCTTCCGGTCCCTCGCGGACCGGCTCTGAGCAGGGCATCGCGTACCGCGGCACGACGCGGCTCGGTGTAGCGCGACACGGCGCGACACGGCGCGGCCCCCGGCGAACCGTTTCGCCGGGGGCCGCGCCGCGCGGGATCACCAGATGGAGTTGACCCACTCCGGGTGATCGATGAACGGGTTGCGGTTGTGCTGGTAGGTGTCGAATATGACCTGGTTGCGGCGCTGCTCGAAGGCGTCCGGCGGGTCCATCTGGTTCCACTGCTTGAGCAGGCTCAGCCGGCCGTGCAGCGGCGCCGTGCCGTTGTTGACCGTGTCGTTCAGCTCCAGGTTCGCGAAGCCGTCGCCGCCCTCGTAGCGGACGGCCATGTAGAACAGCATGCGCGCCACATCGCCCTTGACCGCGTCGCGCGGCTCGAAGGAGTCGGAGTCCGTGAGGCTGCCGGGGGCCTCGCCGACGGCGCTGCCGCCCTTGTCGAAGTCCTTGTTCCCGCGAGTGCTGTTGACGGTCACGTCCTCGGGACGCAGGTGGTGCAGGTCGGTGCCCGGACCGGTGGCCGTACCGAAGTCGCCGTGGCTCTTGGCCCAGACGTGCTCGCGGTTCCAGTCGTTGGCGCCGCCGCCGTTGGTGGACTTGGACTGGGAGCGGCCCGAGTAGAGGAGGATGACGTTGTTCGGGTTCGCCGGGTCCTGGTCGGTCGCCTTGAGGGCGTTCCACACGCCGTCGTAACTGACCTTGGACTGGGACTTGATGATGCCGTGCAGGGCCGACTTGAGCGCCGCCCCGGTCTTGCCCTCGGCGGGCGCGTAGTACGAGTCGACGGCGGAGGCCGGGGCAGGGGCGGAGGCCGGGGCCGCCGCGGGCTGCTGCTGGCCGGCGGAGGCCGCCGCCGGGACGGCGAACAGGCCGGCCGCCGCGAGACAGGCCGCCCAGGGGGCCAGGCGCGAGATCTTCATCTGGTGGGGGGTACCTCTCCGAACGCACCGTCCCCGCCTGGGGAATGGGCGGGGCATCGGGTGGCGGTGCAAGGTTCACATTGTCATGTGCCCCTCAGGTGAAAATCTCGTGTCCGGAAGGGAGAAGCTCGGTGTGTGCCGCCCGGCCGCCGCGGGCAGGGTAGCGATGGCCCCGGCGGGGCCGCCCGGAACCGACCCGAAACGCCCCGAACCGACCTGAACAGCCCCTGGGGGAGCACCCGATGCCCGTGAAGATCCTCATCGTGACCGGCGACGCCGCGGAGTCGCTGGAGGTCCTGTATCCGTACCAGCGCCTGCGCGAGGAGGGGTACGAGGTCCACATCGCGGCGCCGGAGGTGAAGAAGCTGCGCTTCGTGGTCCACGACTTCGAGGAGGGCTTCGACACCTACACCGAGAAGCCCGGCTACACCTGGCCCGCCGACCTGGCCTTCGCCGACGTCGTCACCGAGGAGTACGCGGCCCTGGTCGTCCCCGGCGGCCGGGCGCCCGAGTACCTGCGCAACGATCCCGAGGTGCGGCGGATCCTGGCCGCCTTCGCGGAGGCCGACAAGCCCATCGCGCAGATCTGCCACGGCCCGCTGATCACCGCCGCCGCCGGAGGGCTGAACGGCCGCCGGGTGACCGCGTACCCGGCGCTGGAGCTGGACATGAAGGCGGCCGGGGCCGAGTTCGAGGACGCCGAGACCGTCGTGGACGGCACCCTGGTGTCGGCGCGGGCCTGGCCCGACCACTCGCGGTGGATGCGGGAGTTCCTGACCGTGCTGCGCGCCAAGGCCCCGGTGGCCTGACGGCCCCGGGACCCGGCGCGGCCGGGTGGGTCAGCTGACGGCGGCGACGGCGGGGGCCGGCTCGTACTTGTAGTCCGGGCCGAAGTTCTTCTTCACGGCCGCCTCCCAGCTGCCGTCCTTGACCATCTTGCGCAGGGCGTCGTTGATCTTCCCCTGGAGGTCCTTGTCGCCCTTCTTGACGCCGATGCCGTAGTTCTCGTTGCTGAGGGTCTGGCCCGTCAGCTTGAACTTGCCCTCGTTGCCCTTGCGCGCCGCGTAGCCCGCCAGGATGGAGTTGTCCGTGGTCATGGCGTCGACGCGGCTGTCCTGGAGGGCCACCACGCAGTCCGAGTAGCTGGCGAGCTCCAGCAGGCCGGCCTTCGGCGCGAGGTTCTTCTTGAGGTTCTCGGCCGAGGTGGAGCCGGTCACCGAGCACAGGCTCTTGGAGTTCAGGTCCTCGGCCTTGTTGATGGAGGTGTCGCCGGCGCGGGTCATCAGGTCCTGGTGCGCGACGAAGTACGGGCCGGCGAAGTCGACCTTCTCCTTGCGCTTGTCGTTGATCGAGTAGCTCGCGACGACGAAGCGGACCTCGTTGTACTGGAGCAGCAGCTCGCGGTCGTTGCTGTAGACCTGCTTGAACTCGATCCGGTCCGGCTTGTAGCCGAGCTCCTTGGCCACGTACGTGGCGACGTCCACGTCGAACCCGGTGTAGGTGCCGTCGGCCTCGCGCAGCCCGATGCCCGGCTGGTCGAACTTGATGCCGATGGAGAGGGTCCCCTTGTCCTCGTCTTCACCGGTGCACCCGGTAGCGGTCAGGGCGAGAACGATCACTGCGGCGACCGCACCGGCCTGGGGAACCTTCATGTTGCACTCTTTCCTGGGGGAACACGGAACGCGTCACCGGGATCGCCGGGTGTGTGGAACCGCGAGAACGTACGTGACGTCGGGACATGTGTACGAGGAAGCTAGGAAGCGCGCGGCCGCAGCGTCACTAGATTTGAGCGGAACTTGAGGATAACGATCCGGCTCGACCGTAGATTCTTCGGTCCGAATGGGTCGAAACGTTTCTCTTTCCTCGGAACCGGCGCGTACCGGTGGCATCCGGACGCCGCGCTCCCCGTATCCGGTCACCCGTGTCCGTTCCCCCGGAGCGTGGCGGTGCGCCCGTGGAATCATGGGTGGTCAATGACCGTAAAAGAAGGGGGAGTTCGGTGAACGGCGTACGTAAGGGGCTGGCCAAGGTGGAGGTCGCCCTGCGGTGGGACCCCAGCCCGGCGGGCACTCCCGTGAACGACCTCGACATCGTCGCCGCGGTCTACGGCGCGGCCGACCCGCAGGGGGCCCCGGTCCAGCTGGTGCACTTCGGCAGCCGGTCGCCCGACGGGACCATCACCCTGAACCGGGACAGCCATACCGGGCAGGGCTTCGGCTTCGACGAGGTGATGACCGTCGAACTGCAGCGGATGCCGCCGGAGTCGGTGCGGGTGGTGGTCGGTGTGGTCATCCAGCCCACCGGGGGCGGGACGGGCCCCGTGAAGACCTTCGGCGGGATCGGCGGCACCGGATTCCGGATCCGCGAGGGGCATGCCGATCTCGCGGAGGGAGACTTCTCGGGGGTGCCGGGGGCGACCGCCGCGACCGTGGCCGAGTTCACCCGTGACGGCTCGGGTGCCTGGTCCTTCGGCCTGCGGCTGGAGGGCTTCGAGGGAGGCCCGGAGGAGTTCACCCGGGCCATGGGCGGGGTCCGCTGAGCGAGGCGCCCGGCGCCCGCGGCCATCGCGTACGTACGCCCCGTACGCACGCGCGGACCGGGCGGCGGCCAGTCGCACGCGTGGCCGCCGCCCGGTCCGGGTGGCGCGCTGCCGCCGTCCCCACGAGGCAGCGCGGGCCGGGGGCCCGCCGGTGTCCCGGACGCCGCCCGACCGGGTGAGGGGGGCGGTGCGGGCGGGGTTAAGGGGGGGGGGGGGGGGGTTGGTGGGGGCGCGGGGGGGGGGGGGATGCCCAG
>NZ_JBEYVX010000097.1:0-22095 GCF_040644195.1 Streptomyces sp. NPDC047014
GGGCCCGGCGGCGCGCGGCGGCGGGGCGCTGCCGCGGGTTCGGGCGGGTGAGCTGTGGGCCCGGCCCCGCGCCTCAAACGCCGGCGAGGCTGAAAACCCCCCGGGGCTCCGCCCCGCACCCCGGTCCTCAAACGCCGGACGGGCTGAATTTGGCCCCGCCCGGGCAGGAGGGTGTCCCCGCCCAGCAAGGGCTGTCTTCCGCCGGGCGGAGGCAATGGGCAGGTGGGTTTGCCCCTCCAGGCGGAAAACGAACGGCGGGGCCAAATCCAGCCCCGCCGGCGTTTGAGGCGCGGGTCTGGGCGGAGCCCAGGGGCTTTTCAGCCTCGCCGGCGATTGAGGCGTAGGGCCCGGCCCCCGGGAAGGGGGCGCGGGTGGGTTAGGCCCAGAGTTGGCCTTGGAGGGTTTCGATGGCGGCTTCCGTGGTGGGGGCCGTGTAGACGCCCGTCGAGAGGTACTTCCAGCCGCCGTCGGCCACGATGAAGACGATGTCCGCCGGCTCGCCCGCGGCCACCGCCTTGCGGCCCACGCCGATCGCCGCGTGCAGGGCCGCGCCCGTGGAGACGCCCGCGAAGATGCCCTCCTGCTGGAGGAGTTCCCGCGTGCGGGTCACCGCGTCGGCGGAGCCGACCGAGAAGCGCGTCGTCAGGACCGAGGCGTCGTACAGCTCCGGTACGAAGCCCTCGTCGAGGTTGCGCAGCCCGTACACCAGGTCGTCGTAGCGCGGCTCCGCGGCCACGATCTTCACCCCCGGCACGTGCTCGCGCAGGTAGCGGCCGGCCCCCATCAGCGTGCCGGTGGTGCCGAGCCCCGCCACGAAGTGGGTGATCGACGGGAGGTCGGCCAGGATCTCCGGGCCCGTGGTGGCGTAGTGCGCGCCCGCGTTGTCCGGGTTGCCGTACTGGTAGAGCATCACCCAGTCCGGGTGCTCCGCCGCCAGCTCCTTCGCGACCCGGACCGCGGTGTTCGACCCGCCCGCCGCGGGCGAGGAAATGATCTCGGCTCCCCACATGGCCAGCAGGTCGCGCCGCTCCTGGCTGGTGTTCTCCGGCATCACGCAGACGATGCGGTAGCCCTTGAGCCGGGCCGCCATCGCCAGGGAGATCCCGGTGTTGCCGGAGGTCGGCTCCAGGATGGTGCAGCCCGGGCGCAGCCGGCCGTCCTTCTCCGCCTGCTCGACCATGTGGAGCGAGGGGCGGTCCTTGATCGAGCCGGTCGGGTTGCGGTCCTCCAGCTTCGCCCAGATGCGGACGTCGTCGGAGGGCGACAGCCGGGGCAGCCGCACGAGCGGCGTGTTGCCGACCGCCTCCAGCGGGGAGTCGTACCGCATTACTTCGAGCCGCCGGCCACGGCCGGGAGGATGGTGACGCTGTCGCCGTCCTTGAGGGCGGTGGAGATGCCGTCGAGGAAGCGGACGTCCTCGTCGTTGAGGTAGACGTTGACGAAGCGGCGCAGCTGCCCGCCGTCGACGATGCGCTCCTCGATGCCCTTGTGCCGGGTCTCCAGGTCCGCGAACAGGTCGGCGAGCGTGGCGCCCTCACCGGAGACGGCCTTCTCGCCGTCGGTGTAGGTGCGGAGGATGGTGGGGATGCGGACCTCGATGGCCATGCTGGGCTCCAGTCGTCAGGGCGTGGCAGGTGTGCGGGAATGCGGCGGTGCGGGGATGCTGCGGTGCCGGGATGCGGCGGTGCGGGAAGGGCCGCGCGGTCGTGCGGCCCCCGCGTGCGGGGGCCGCCGGTGCTCAGGCGGCAGGACAGATGGCGCTGGCGAGGCGGCACAGGTCGACGTGCAGCCGCGCCACGAGCAGCAGCCTGCCGGGCGTCTCGATGCTCACGTCGTGGGGAACCATGCGGTCATGTTAACGATTCCCGGTCCCCCGTTTGGAGTGTGATCCCGCATCATGGACGCCTTCGGCTCACATGCTGGTCAGTAGGCCGCTACGACCCGCACTTCCTCCTCGGTGATCACGCCGTCGACGATGCGGTACGAGCGGAACTGGAACTCCCCGAGCCCGTCCTGGTCCGCGGTGGAGACGAGGACGTAGTGCGCGCCCGGCTCGTTCGCGTAGGTGACGTCGGTGCGCGAGGGGTACGCCTCGGTCGCGGTGTGCGAGTGGTAGACGATCACGGGCTCCTCGTCCCGGTCGTCGAGGTCGCGGTAGAGCGCGAGCAGATCCTTCGAGTCGAACTCGTAGAACGTGGGCGAGCGGGCGGCGTTGAGCATCGGGACGAACCGCTCGGGCCGGTCGGTGCCCGCCGGGCCGGCCACGACCCCGCACGCCTCGTCCGGGTGGTCCCGGCGGGCGTGCTCGACGATCCGGTCGTACAGGTCCTGGGTGAGGGTCAGCATGAGCGACAGGATAAGCAGACGGGCCCTCCCGTACCGAGGAGTGGTACGAGAGGGCCCGCATGGTGGACACGAGGTCCGGGGAGGCGGTGTCAGGACGCCTTGGTGAAGGCCGCGCCGCGCGGGTCGCGGGACTTCATGACCAGGTAGGAGACGCCCAGGATCAGGCCCCACAGCGGGGCGCAGTAGAGCGAGACGCGCGCGTCCTTGTCGGCGCCCATCATCACGATGACCATGCCGATGAAGGCGAGGGCGAACCAGCTCGTGTACGGGGCTCCGGGCGCCCGGAACTTCGAGCCGGGCAGCAGTCCGCGGTCGGCCTTGGCGCGGTAGCGGATCTGGCAGACCAGGATCATGATCCAGGCCCACATGCCGGAGATGGTGGCGAAGGAGACCACGTAGTCGAACGCCTTGCCGGGCGCGACGTAGTTGATCCAGACGCCGACGAGCATCAGCGCGGCGGAGAAGGTGGTGCCGATGAGCGGGGTGCCGCTCCTGGTCAGCTTGGTGAAGACCTTCGGGCCCTGGCCGTTGAGCGCGAGGTCGCGCAGCATGCGGCCGGTGGAGTACATGCCGGAGTTGCAGGAGGACAGGGCCGCGGTCAGGACGACGAAGTTGACGATGGCGGCGCCGACGCCCAGGCCCATGCGCTCGAAGGCGGCGACGAAGGGCGAGACACCGGGCTGGAAGTGCGTCCACGGCACGACCGAGAGGATCATGATGAGCGCGCCGACGTAGAAGACGGCGATGCGCCACGGCACGGTGTTGATGGCCTTGGGCAGGGTCTTCTCGGGGTCCTTGGACTCGCCGGCGGTGACGCCGACCAGCTCGACCGCGAGGAAGGCGAACATCACGATCTGGAGGGTCATCAGCGTGCCGCCGATGCCCTTGGGGAAGAAGCCGCCGTCGTTCCACAGGTTGGAGACGGTGGCGGTGTCGGCGGCGTCGGAGAAGCCGATGGTGAGGATGCCGGCGCAGATCAGGATCATGCCGACGATGGCGGTGACCTTGACCATGGAGAACCAGAACTCCAGCTCACCGAAGAGCTTCACGGAGATCAGGTTGGCGGCGTAGAGGACGACCGTGAAGATCAGCGCGTAGGCCCATTGCGGGAAGCTGTCGTGCGTCCAGTACGACATGTACTGCGCGGCGGCGGTGACCTCGGTGATGCCGGTGACCACCCAGAACAGCCAGTAGGTCCAGCCGGTGACGTATCCCCAGAAGGGGCCCAGGAACTCGCGGGCGTAGTCCGAGAAGGAGCCGGAGACCGGGCGGTACATGAGCAGCTCGCCCAGGGCCCGCATGATGAAGAAGATGACCAGGCCCGCGATCGCGTACGCGAGGATCAGGCTGGGTCCGGCCTTGGAGATGGCCTTGCCCGCCCCCAGGAAGAGGCCGGTGCCGATGGCTCCGCCGATCGCGATCATCTGGATCTGGCGGGCGCCGAGCGTGCGGTGGTAGCCCTCGCCGCCGTCGCCCCCGGTGCCCTCGCCGGGCGTGTTGCCGTGCTGCTCGACCTGCACTGAGGTCATGTCTGGTGCGCCTTTCTCCACGCCGATCCGCTGCCTTCGCTGGCCGCGGACCGGGTCCTCGATCCCCCCGGATACGGATGGAGTTGCACGCCGGCGGTCTGCCGGTTCAAGCGGACCGGGGGGACATGGGTGGCGTCTTCCCGGTGATCGTGAAGATTTATCACGTGCTTATGAGAGCGGGAGGGGGAGGAATGGGGTGCAGGGCGGCAAAATTTCCGTACAAAGGCAGGCGAAAGCGACAGATCACCACGCGGCGGTGATCTGATCGTTATCCGGATTTGAGCGTCCGCTGAGCGAACACCCCCCTGCGGGCCGGACGGCTCAGAGCGTTTCGATCAAGGACTCCTGGAGTCCGGTCAGCCAGTGGTACGCCATGACGATCGGCTTGCGCGGATCCTCGTCCGGCAGCCGCACCAGCTCCGCGCTCTGCTCGTCCTCGGTGATCTCCAGCCGCGCCGCGATGGTCAGCCGCAGATCGTTGAGGGTGCCCAGCCAGCGCAGCGGCAGCTCGCCGGCCAGCTCCAGCACCGCCGCCCCGTCGCCGCCGGGGGTGAGCCCGTCCAGGCTGCGTACGACGGCCAGCGCGTCCTCCCGCTTGCGGGTGCGCAGGTCGTTCTCGGTGTAGCGGCGGAACTCCGCCGAGCGGGCCGTCAGCTCCGCCGGGTCCACGCCCTCCTCCGCCGCCCGCTCCGGGGAGCCGTAGGCGTCGGGGAAGAGCCGGGCCAGCGCCGGGTCGGACGGGGGCTCGCTGGGGCCCTCGGCGAACAGCGCGGCGAGCGGGTCGGCGTCCTCGGGGACGCCGGGGCCGATCAGCTCCAGCAGCTGGACGGTGAGACTGCGCAGGATGGAGATCTCGATCTCGTCCAGCGCGATGGCGGCGCCGCCGCCGCCCTTCACCTCCTCGAAAAAACCGCCCATCAGGTGCGGTCCTGGGAGAGGGTGGCCCACAGGCCGTAGCCGTGCATGGCCTGCACGTCGCGCTCCATTTCCTCGCGGGTGCCGCTGGACACGACCGCCCGCCCCTTGTGATGGACGTCCAGCATCAGTTTGTGGGCGACGTCCTTGGAGTACCCGAAGTACGCCTGGAACACATACGCCACGTAGCTCATGAGGTTGACCGGGTCGTTGTGCACCAGGGTCACCCAGGGGACATCAGGTTCGGGGACCACGAAGGTCTCTTCGGCCGATTCGGTGCGTTCGATCTCTACGGGAGCAACACTCACTCGTCCCATGCTGCCACCGTGCCGGGCCCGTTGCACAAACGGGACCCACATCTCGTCACTTTGACGAAATGTGCGCTACAGTCCCCGTCATGAACCCTGCGGACCTGGGCCTGCCGGTGGACGTCCCGTCGACAGCGCTCTTCACCGACCATTACGAGCTCACGATGCTGCAGGCCGCGCTGGCCAACGGCACGGCCGACCGGCGCTCGGTCTTCGAGGTGTTCACCCGGCGGCTCCCCGAGGGACGCCGCTACGGGGTGCTCGCCGGGACCGGGCGCGTGCTGGACGCGGTGGAGAACTTCCGCTTCGACGGCGCGGTGCTGGAGTTCCTGCGCGAGCGGGCCGTCGTCGACATGCGGACGCTGGACTGGCTGTCCTCCTACCGCTTCTCCGGCGACATCTGGGGCTACCCGGAGGGCGAGGTCTACTTCCCCGGCTCGCCGGTCCTGCGCGTGGAGGGCAGCTTCGCCGAGTGCGTGCTGCTGGAGACGGTGATCCTGTCGATCCTCAACCACGACTCGGCCATCGCGGCCGCCGCCTCCCGGATGTCCTCGGCGGCGGGCGACCGCCCGCTGATCGAGATGGGTGCCCGGCGCACGCACGAGCTGGCCGCCGTGGCCGCCTCGCGCGCCGCGTACGTGGGCGGCTTCACCTCCACCTCGGACCTCGCGGCGGGCTTCCGGTACGGGATCCCCACCGTCGGCACCAGCGCGCACGCCTTCACCCTGGTCCACGACAGCGAGCGGGACGCCTTCACCGCGCAGGTGGCCTCACTGGGGCGGGGCACCACCCTGCTGGTGGACACGTACGACGTGGCCGAGGCGGTCCGTACGGCCGTCGAGGTGGCGGGCACCGACCTGGGGGCCGTCCGGATCGACTCCGGCGACCTGCTGCTGGTGGC
Organism: Streptomyces sp. NPDC047014; assembly: GCF_040644195.1. Lineage (NCBI taxonomy): Bacteria > Bacillati > Actinomycetota > Actinomycetes > Kitasatosporales > Streptomycetaceae > Streptomyces > Streptomyces sp. NPDC047014. The sequence continues at coordinate 6,000 of NZ_JBEYVX010000097.1, forward strand.
CCACCGGGTGCGGCAGCAGCTGGACGAGCTGGGGGCGACCGGCACGAAGATCGTGGTCACCTCGGACCTGGACGAGTACGCCATCGCCTCGCTGGCGGCGGCGCCGGTCGACGCGTACGGGGTGGGCACCCAGCTCGTGACGGGCAGCGGGCACCCGACCTGCTCGATGGTCTACAAGCTGGTGGCGCGGGCCGCCTCGGCGGACCCGAAGGCGCCGCTGGTGCCGGTGGCGAAGCGTTCCTCCGGGGGGAAGACCTCGATCGGCGGCCGCAAGTGGGCGGCGCGGCGGCGGGACGCGGAGGGGGTGGCGGAGGCGGAGGTCATCGGCGTGGGCCCGGTGCCGGCGGCGCTGGCCGACCAGCAGCTGGCGGTGCAGCTGGTCAAGTCGGGCGAGGTGATCGCCCGCGAGCCGCTGGAGGCGGTCCGGGACCGCCACCGCGCGGCCCGCGCCTCCCTCCCCCTGTCGGCCACCCAGCTCTCCCGCGGCGAAGCCGTGCTCCCCACGGAGTACGTGTAACCCTTGCGCCGCCGCTGCGGGGGCTCCGCTCCGAACCTCCGCGGCGCCGTAAGGGGTCCGGGGCAAAGCCCCAGTTTCGGGAAGGGGCGGGGTGGGGGAAGAGCCCCCCGCAGGGGCCGCCGCCGCACACCATCGAGCCGAAGGGCACGCGAAATGCACCGCGCACTGATCGTCGTCGACGTACAGAACGACTTCTGCGAAGGCGGCAGCCTCGCGGTCGCCGGCGGGGCCGACGTCGCCGCCGCCGTCACGGAGCTGATCGGGCAGGCCACCGCCGGGTACCGGCACGTCGTCGCCACCCGCGACCACCACATCGACCCGGGGGCCCACTTCGCGCACCCCCCGGCCGAGCCGGACTACGAGACCTCCTGGCCCGTGCACTGCGTGGCGGGCACCGAGGGCGTCGGGTTCCACCCGAACTTCGCCCCCGCCGTCGCCTCGGGCGCCGTCGCCGCCGTCTTCGACAAGGGCGCGTACGAGGCCGCGTACAGCGGTTTCGAGGGCGCGGACGAAAACGGCGACGGCCTCGCCGCCTGGCTGCGGGACCGCGACGTCACCGAGGTCGACGTCGTCGGCATCGCCACCGACCACTGCGTCCGCGCCACCGCCCTGGACGCCGCCCGCGAGGGCTTCACCACCCGCGTGCTGCTGGACCTGACGGCCGCCGTCGCCCCGCACACCACCGCCCGGGCCCTGGACGAGCTCCGGGCGGCCGGCGTGACCCTGGTGGGCGGCGGGGGCCGCCGGGACGCCTGACAGACCTCAGGTGCCCAGCAGGGCGCGGATCGGGTGCCAGAGCTCCTGGGCGCGGTCCGGCGCCCCGCGCCACAGCAGGCCGTCCGGATGGTGCAGGACGGCGGTCACCTCGTCCGGCGTGGGCGGCTCGGCGTTGCCCCGCAGGTAGACCGCCCGCATCCCGAGGTTCCGCAGCCTGGTCAGGGCGCGGGCCCGGTTCGCGGCGTGCACGAGCACGCGGACATTTCCTCCTTCTCCGGACGGCCTGGGCAGGGTCAGCGCCACCACCACGCTGCCGCCCGGCAATCTCACGAATCCGCCACCTGGCACGGCTGTCATCTCCCCCGTCAATAAGAAACTCGTACCGGGCATCTAAACGCGATCGGCCGCCGCCCGCTAGAGGGCGACGGCCGATCATGCTGTGACCTGCGGTTTTACCGAGTGACTACTTGGAGGGGCCGACCTCGACGGTCATGACCTCACCGTCGTAGGTCTCCTTCAGGATCTTGATCTTGGTGTTGGTGTCAGTGACCTTCACCGATCCGGTCGGGTTCTCGTCGTAGTAGTACTTGCCCTTGCGGTCGTCGAAGACCAGGTTCGCGGGCTTCGGCTTCAGGAAGAGCGACTCGCCGTTCTTGTGCAGCGTGAACGCGTCCGTGGAGTACGCGCTGAAGGTGGCGTCGTACGGCTGGATCTTGTTGCGCAGCAGCGTGCCGTCCGCCCACTTCATGGGCTTGGCGTTGGCGTCGACCGGCAGGATCAGGCCCTGGCCCGGGTGGACGCTGGTGTTGTTGTCCTTCTGGCTGGTGTCCCACTGCCAGATGAGCAGACCGTCCTGGTACGGGTAGTGCTCGACCCAGTCCGGCTTGGTGTTGCCGAAGCCGAAGTTGTACGGGCCCACCTTGAGGGTGGAGTCGTACGACACGTAGCGGCGGTTCTCGGCCAGGTAGTACTGCGCGTACTCCTTGGTGAAGCCCGAGCCGATGCGGGAGAAGCCCTTGCCGGTCCAGCCGTTGTCGCCGTTCTCGGCGCCGTCGGTGAACAGCGCGGAGCCGTCCGCGGTGAGGGTGACGGCGTCGGCCGTGAAGCCCTTGCCGCCCGCGCCGCCGTCCGTCTGGTAGCGGAAGCGGAGGTCGACCTTCTTGCCCGCGTAGGCGTCGAGCGGGAAGTTCAGGTTCTTCCAGGCACCCGAGACACCGGTGAGCGACGGGCTGCCGGAGGCGTCGGCCGGGATGGCCGTGCCGTCGGCGGTGCCGGCCAGCGCGGTCCAGGTGGCGCCGCCGTCCGTGGACACCTCGGTGTAGAGGTAGTCGTAGTCGGCCTCGATGTCCCACCAGCCCTTGAGGGACAGGGCGGCGGACTTCTTGCCCGTCAGGTCGACGGAGCGGGTGAGGGTGTTCTTGAGGTCGTCACCCATGCCGCTCCACCACTGGGCGGAGCCCTCGGCGGGGGCGACGACGTCCGTCTGCACCTTCTTCTTCGGCAGCTCGACGACCAGGGCCTGCTTGTCCTTGGTGTTGAACTCCGCCACACCGAGCTTGTGGGTGGACTTCGTCGCGGCCTTGGCCGTGTCGTAGTTCAGCCAGCCCAGCTGGAGCTTGTCCCAGGCGGTCATGTCGCCCGGCATGTCGCCTATGGAGTCCTTGCCGGTGCCGAGCCAGGAGCCGGCCGACATCAGGGACCAGAAGCCGACGCCGTTCTCGCCGCCACCGGAGGTGTCGTAGAGGTCGGGAAGGCCCAGGTCGTGGCCGTACTCGTGGGCGAAGACACCGAGGCCGCCGTTCTCGGGCTGCATCGTGTAGTCGCCGACCCAGATGCCGGAGTTGCCGATCTGGGTGCCGCCGGCCTTGTTGTTGTCCGGGCCGGTCTTGCCCGCGGCGGTGCCGTAGGCGTACCAGCGGTGCGCCCACAGGGCGTCGGGGCCCTGCACGCCGCCGCCGGCCGACTCGTCCTCGCCCGCGTGGACGATCTGGAAGTGGTCGATGTAGCCGTCGGGCTCGTTGAAGTTGCCGTCGCCGTCGAAGTCGTAGCGGTCCCACTGGTCGTACTGGGCCAGCTTCGCCTTGATCTCGGCGTCGGTCTTCCCGGCCTTCTTCTGCGCCTCGACCCACGCCGTGACGCCGTCCTTGACGGTGTCCCAGACGTTGGAGCAGTTGCTCTGGCCGCAGAAGTTGGAGCCGTAACGGGCCTCGTTGTACGGGACCTTGACCCAGTCGGCGACCTCGCCCTCGACCGAGTAGCGGCCCGAGGAGGTCTTCTCGTAGTACGTCTTCAGGGAGTGCTTGCCCTCGCCGCTGGCGAAGTACAGGTCCTGGAAGTACTGACGGCTGAAGTCCTTGCGCCAGGCGGTGCTGTTGTCCTTGGCGCGGTCGGGCTGCGCGATCGTGTTGTGCAGCGGACCGGGGGTGCCGCCGTACTTCGGCACGGCCGGCTTGGGGCCGGGGCCGTCCGGGTCGTGCATGGTGGTGTTGTCGACCTGGTCACCGAACTCGACGAGGATCGTGAAGATCTTGTCGGTCTTCTCGCGGCCGAGCTCGACGTACTTCTTGTCGTCCAGCTTGACGACCTTGGAGGCGCCGCGCTGCTCGACGCCCTTCTTGCCCTGGAGCACCTGGTCCAGGGCGGCCTTGCGCTGCTGGGCCTGCTGCTCGCTGAACGGGCCCTTGAGGTCGTGCTCGACGACCTTGGCAGGAGCGGTCGGGTCCTGCCGGTCGGCCACGGGCGCGGCCGGGGCCTTGCCCTCGGCCTGGGCCGCGGTGACGGTGAAGAAGGTGGCACTGGTGGCGCAGGCGGCCATGGTCACGGTGACGGCGGCAGCGCGGATCGCACGCCGTCTGGCGGAATTGCTGGTCACTTGATGTCGTTCCCCTCCCGCGGCCGCAACGTCTGAGTCGGAACTTCTCCATAGGAGCGGGGGGTTCCGCGGCGGCGCGCGTCTCAAGTGACGACATTTGACCGGAGAGACGCGAGAAAAGACAGACCTTGACTTGAACCTTACAACTGCACTATGCGGTCAGGGAGTTCCGCTATCCGGACGTTCCCCTGCCATATGGGGCGAAGGGCGCTTCCCGCCCTCCGGAGCGGTCCGTACCGTCCGGTTTCTCCCCCTGCCGGGGCGCGCGCGTGATCCCGTGCGCCCCCCGTGCTCCGGCACCGTGTGTTCGGTCACGCTTACCGGCCGCTCCCCCCGGGCATCCCGTCAGGGAGTCACCCGAGTCACCTGACGCGCGACCTGGTCGAGGCGGCTCTCCCTCCCCTCCCTGAGGACGGATATCGCCATGCCGCGTCCGACTGCCGCACAGCTCGCGTACGGGTCCGCCACGGTCATCGTGTCGACGATCGCCATGCTGCTGCTCTCGCAGACGAGCACCGGGCTCGGCGTCGCGGTCATCTGCGCGGCCGCGCTCGCCCTGGGGCTGCTCGTCGCCCTCACCGTACCCGCCCCCAAGCGCCGTGGCCGCCACGCGGCGCGACCGGGCGACGCCGCGGGCACCGGCGCGCCCGCGGCGTCCGCCCGGGTCCCGGAGCCGCGCCAGGCGGGCTCCGAACACCCCGTCCACCACTGACCGTTCGCCCCCGGGCGGCACGCGGCCGGTACGGGACACGGCGCGGGCGGCCTCCCTGCGGAAGGGAGACCGCCCGCGCCGCCGTGTGCCCGCCGGGCAGGCCCTACGTCGCCTTGACGACCACGGTCTTGGCCACCTTGTCGTGCAGGCCCTGCTTGTACGGCTTGTCGACGAGGATCGAGACGATCAGCGCGATCGGCCACAGGCAGAAGCAGCAGATCAGCGTCGGCAGCCAGAGCACGGCGGCCCGGGACAGGGCCGGGCCGGAGGCCGGCACACTGCCGTCGTTGAGCATGGCCACGCGCAGGCCGAGCGCCTTCTTGCCGACGGTCTGGCCGCTCTTCTTCGTGAACCACCAGTCGTAGCCGAGGTACGCCACGATCGAGATCAGTGTCATCACCAGACCGCTGCCGCTGTACGACTTGGTGAGGACCTCACTGACGTCCTCGCCGCGCTCGGTCTCCACCATGTAGCGGTTGGTGCCGAAGGCCAGCTGGATGAGGAACAGCGGTACGGCGACGATCAGTACGTCGATCACGCGCGCCCCGAGCCGCCTGCCGAAGTCGGCCAGCGGGGGCATCCCGGCCAGCGGGTCGGGCATGCCGTAGCCGCCGCCACCGCCGTACGGATCACCGCCGCCGCCGTACGGGGGCGGAGGCGGCGGGTAGCCCCCGCCCGCACCCGGACCGCCCGGACCGCCCGGCGGGGGCGGGGGCGGCGGCGGGGCACCGCCGCCGGGGGGCGGCCCGTACGGCGAACCGCTCGACGGGGGCGTCGGCTCCTGGGGCTTCTTGAGGAACGGGTCCTCCTCGGGCGGCTGGCCCGGCGGCGGCTGGTCGGTACTCATGGCCCGAGTCGAACCCCGCCCCGGGGGGCCCGCAACGGGAGCGCGTCCGTTCGGGGAGGCCCCGCCCGGCGGCCGTCAGCGGGCCACGTACGTCCGGGCGGCCTTGTCGTGCCACGCCTGCCGCCGCGGGCGGTCCACGAGGCTCCACAGGCTCCCCGGCAGGCCCAGGACGGCGTACGTGAGCCAGCGGAGCAGGGCCGCGCCGAAGCGGGGCGGGCGCAGGGTGGCGGCGGCCAGCACCCGCACGCCCAGCAGCTTCTTGCCCGGGGTGCGGCCCCAGCGGGCGGTGGGCAGCACCTCGTAGAGGATCCCGAAGAGCAGGACGGCCCCGAGGACGAGACCCAGGCGTCCGGCGATCGCGGAGTCGAGCAGCCAGACGGTGGTGGTACGGCCGCTCGCGCGGGCGGCGTCCACCTTGGCCCGGACATGGTCGGCGGCGCCCGGCAGCTGCGGCAGGGCCACCGCGGCGGCGACGCCCGCGTACACGAGGGAGTCCAGGGCGCGGGCCACGGCCCGGCGGAGGAACCCGGCGGGGCGTACGGCGCGCTCCGCCATCCGCTCGAACACGGCGCGGGAGGTGGCGGCGCGGCCCCCGGCCGCCTCCGCGCGCCCCGCACCGGCCCCGCGCGGCTCCCGCCCGCCGGACCGGGGCTCCGCCGCGTCGGCGGCGCCCGGCTCGGCCCGGACGATCCGCGGCCGGGCCCCCGCGGGCCGCGGCTCCCACGCCTCGGGCCGTACCGGCTCGGCGGGGGCCGCGGGAGGCGCCGGCTCGGCGGGGCGGGGCCGGGAGGGCGCGGGGGCGTCGGCCACCGCCTCGGGCCAGGAGGAGGTGAGCCCGGGCCCGGCTCCGGGCGCGTCGGGCCATTGCGGCGCGGCGGGCGCGGCGGCGGCGTGCTCCCGGGCCCTCTCCTCCCCGGCGGCGGGTGCGGCGGGGGCGGGAGCCGGGGCGGGGGCGGGCGTCCGGGCCGCCGGGGAGCGCGCCGACAGGATCCCCTCGGCGGGCTGCGCCACGGGCCCGGCCGCGACGGACCCGGCCGCGGGCCGTCCCGCGGCCTCCTCGGCGGCGCCCGGCCGGGCCAGGGAGATCCCGTGCGGGCGGGCGGCGGCCGCGGCTTCGGCGGCCCCCTCCTCCGCCGGGCTGCCCCAGGACACCCGGCGGTCGCGGGGCCCGCCGAAGCCCTCCTGGTGCACGGGGTCGGCCTGCCAGAGGGCCGGCTCCGCGCCCGGCCCGGCGACGGGCTCCGGCTCGGGCAGCGTCTCGGTCAGGGAGGTCTCGTCCAGGAACACCGGGCCCGTCTCGTCGGCGCGGACGGCGGGCGCGACGACGGGCACACGGGCGGGGACGGGAGCGGCCGCGGGAGCCGGGGCGGCGGCCGGGGCGCGGACGGCGGGCGCGACGGCGGCGGGCGCGGCGGGCGACGGCACCGGCACGGGGGCCGGATCCGCCGGTGCCGGGCGGCTCGTGCCCGGGACCCAGGCGGCACCGTTCCAGTACCGGATGTACCCCGGGACGGACGGGTCCGGGTAGTAGCCCTCGCGGGCCGCGTGCTCGCCGTCACCAGGGGAGGCCGTCATGTCCCCAACTCCGATCGTGGCTCAAGGCTTGTGCAAGGGGAGGACCATAGCCAAGAACCTCGGCCCGGCAGGTCGGGTAACGGGAGAATCCAAGCCATTGAGCGAACGTCACTCCCCCGACTGTTTTCGGTCAGCCGAAAGATTCCGGCCAATCTCGAACCGGTTGACGGAAGTCGCGTCATACCCGGGCACACCGGGGCTCTCTGCAGGTGCGGGGCCCCGTCCGGCCCCGTGAACCGAACCGGAGAAGCGAGGCCGCCATGCACCACCCCGTCGTCGAGCGAGAGCTGGAACTGAAGCTGGTCCTGTCCCCCGAGCGCAGCGTGCCCGTCCCGGCGCGGCTGCTGTACCTGGCGGAGGACCCGTACGCCGTCCACATCACCTTCCACACCGGTTCCAGTGCCCCCGTGTACTGGACCTTCGCCCGCGAACTGCTCGTGGAGGGCGTGTTCCGCCCCTGCGGGCACGGCGACGTCCGGATCTGGCCCACCAAGGTCGACAGGGAGGCCGTCCTCTGCATGGCGCTCAGCTCCCCCGACGGGGACGCCCTCCTGGAGGCCCCGGCGGGCGCGGTGTCGGCGTGGCTGGAGCGCACCCTGCGGGCGGTGCCGCCGGGCACCGAGGCCGAGCGGCTGGGCCTGGACGCGGCGCTGGCCGAGCTGCTCGCCCCGACCCCGGCCGACGACCTGTGGATGCGCGACCCGTGGCCGTCGGACGAGTCGGCGGACGGTGACCTGTGATGCGGGGCGGTGGCCCGCGCCGTCCCGGGGCCGTACGGCCGCGGGCGCGGCGGCACCTGCGGTCCGTACCGGCCCTGCCCTCCGGGCCCCCGGTGTCAGAAGAGCTTGCCGGGGTTCAGCAGTCCGAGCGGGTCGAAGGCGTGCTTGACGGCCCGCTGCATCTCCAGCCCGACGGGGCCGAGTTCGCGGGCGAGCCAGTCCTTCTTGAGCAGGCCGACACCGTGTTCGCCGGTGATGGTCCCGCCCAGGGAGAGGCCGAGCGCCATGATCTCGTCGAAGGAGGCGCGCGCCCGCCGCGTCTCGTCCTCGTCGGCCGGGTCGAAGCAGACCACGGGGTGGGTGTTGCCGTCCCCGGCGTGCGCGCAGACGCCGATGAGCAGGTCGTGGGTGCGGGCGATGGCGGCGGTCCCGTCCAGCATCTCGGCGAGCCGGGAGCGGGGCACGCAGACGTCGTCGATCATGGTGGCGGGCCGCAGGGCCTCCAGCGCGGTCAGGGACATCCGGCGGGCCTGGAGCAGCAGTTCGGACTCCGCCTCGTCCTCGGCGGGGACCACGGCGGTGGCCCCGGCGGCCGTGCACAGCTTGGCGACGACGTCGAGCTCGTCGGGGGCGTGCGGGGTGTCGAAGGCGGCGAGCAGCAGGGCCTCGGTGGTCTCGGGCAGCCCCATCCTGCCGAGGGAGTTGACGGCGCGTACGGTCGTACGGTCCATCAACTCCAGCAGGGACGGGGCGAGTCCGGCCTCCATGACGGCGCATACGGCCGCGCAGGCGGCCGTGGTCGAGGGGAACTCGGCGGCCAGCACCAGCTGGCGGGGCGGGGCGGGCCGCAGCGCGAGGACGGCCTGGACGACGACGCCGAGGCTGCCCTCGGAGCCCACGAACAGGCGGGTGAGGTCATAGCCGGCGACGCCCTTGGCGGTGCGGCGGCCGGTGCGCAGCAGCCGGCCGTCCGCGAGCACCACGTCGAGGCCGAGCACGTACTCGGCGGTGACCCCGTACTTGACGCAGCACAGGCCGCCGGAGGCGGTGCCGATGTTGCCGCCGATGGTGCACTGCTCCCAGCTGGAGGGGTCGGGCGGATAGGCGAGGCCCTGGGCGGCGACGGCCCGGGAGAGGTCGGCGTTCACCACGCCCGGTTCGACGACGGCGATCCGGTCGACGGCGCTGATCTCCAGGATCCGGTCCATCTTGACGAGGGACAGGACGATGCAGCCGTCGGAGGCGTTGGCGGCGCCGGACAGGCCCGTACGGGCGCCCTGCGGGACGACGGGGACGCGTAGGGCGGTGGCGGTGCGCAGGACGTGCTGGACCTGTTCGACGGTCCGGGGGAGGACGACGGCGGCCGGGGTGCCGGCCGCGCAGAAGCCCGCCATGTCGGTGGCGTAGGAGGTGGTCACCTGGGGGTCGGTGAGCAGGGCCTCGGACGGAAGCCCTGCCAGGAGGCTCGCGCGCAGACGTGCGGAGAGGTCTTCATCCATGGGTCCAGCGTGACAGCCGGGGCCATCGGTGTGAACACGCCCGCGCCCGTCTGCGGACATGTCGGCGAGCTCTTCATATTGACGCACAGTGACCCCATGGACCGTATCGACGAGGAATCGCAGACACCGGCGCCGCCCGTGACCTTCACCGGCCGCAAGACGCTCGTGGCCGCCGCGGTCGCCGTGGTCCTGATCGCCGGGGCCCTGCTGATCCGGCCCGCCCGTACCGGTGACGACGCCCGCCCGCCGGGGCCGAGCGAGCGGGCCGCGACGGCGGTGGGCATGGGCGCGCCCGCGGCGGCCACGGACGTGACGGCGCTGGTGGCGGACCGGGAGAAGTGGGTCGCGGCGCATCCCGACGACGACTCCTCGTGGGCGGTCCTGGGCTCCGCCTACCTCGAACAGGCGCGGCGGACCGCGGATCCGGCCTGGTACCCGAAGGCCGAGCGGGCGCTCAAGCGGTCGCTGGAGGCCCGCCCGGCGGAGAAGGGCAACCTCGACGCGATGACCGGCATGGGCGCGCTGGCGAACGCCCGCCGCGACTTCGGCACCGGCCGCAAGTGGGGCGAGCTGGTACGGGCGCAGTCGCCCAAGCGGTGGACGGCGTACCCGGTGCTCGTCGACGCGTACACGGGGCTCGGCGACTACAAGGGCGCGCAGGCGGCGATGGAGCAGCTGCTGGAGCTGCGGCCGGGGCTGGCGGCGTACGTACGGGCCTCGCAGGTGTACCGGGACCGCGGCTGGCGCGAGGACGCGGTGATGGCGATGGAGGAGGCCGCGGCTTCGGCCAAGGCCCCGGCGGAGAAGGCGTACACGCTGTTCCGGCTCGGGGAGCTGGCCTGGGAGCGGGGCGATCCGCGGGAGGCGCTGCGCCAGTACGAGGGGGCGCTGCGCACGGATCCGGCGCAGGCGGAGGGGCGTGCGGGCCGGGCCCGTGCGCTGGCCGCGCTGGGCCGGGGCGGGGAGGCGCTGCGGGACTACCGGATGGCGCTGGGGCGGACTCCGGTGCCGGAGCTGGCGCGGGAGCTGGGCGAGCTGCTGGAGTCGCTGGGCCGCGGGGAGGAGGCCCGCGCGCAGTACGACGCGCTGGCGGCGATGGCGGTGCGCGACGGGGCGAACGGCGTGGACGGGGACGTGGTCCTCGGGCTGTACGAGGCGGACCACGGGGATCCGGCGGCGGCGGTGCGCCGGCTGTCGCAGGAGTGGGAGCGGCACAAGAGCGTGCAGGTGGCGGACGCGCTGGGCTGGGCGCTGTACAAGGCGGGCGACCACGAGGAGGCCCTGGAGTACGCGAAGAAGGCCACGGAGCCGGGGCTGCGGAGCGCCGAGTTCGCCTACCACCGGGCGATGATCGAGCGGGCGCTCGGGGACGAGGCGGCGGCGCGGCGGCATCTGGAGGAGGCGCTGCGGACGAACCCGTACTTCTCACCGGTGCGCGGGCCGCTGGCGAAGGAGGCGCTGGAGGCGATCGGGCAGCCGCCTGCGGGCGGGCCGGAGCATCTGCAGCCGGTCACGCCGTGGGTGGAGCCGGAGCTCCCGAAGCCGAACCCGAAGCCGGCGCCGAAGCCGGCCGCGAAGCCGAAGGCGGATCCGAAGGCGGATCCGAAGCCCTCGCCGTCGGCCTCCCGCTGACCGGGGTTTCACGGGCGGGATCCGGCGTCCCCGGTGTGCGGGCGGCGGGCCGCCGCGGTGCGGCCCACTCCCCTCCGGAGGGCACCACGCGGCGGCCCCGCCCGGCCCGCACACCGGGGCCCGACGGCAGTCCGAGGCCCCCGGCATCCGCCGGGGGCCTCGGACTGTGTCTGCGGGTCAGAGGTTGCCGCGCTTGTCCTGCTCGCGCTCGATGGCCTCGAACAGGGCCTTGAAGTTGCCCTTGCCGAAGCCCATGGAGCCGTGGCGCTCGATGATCTCGAAGAAGACGGTCGGCTTGTCCTGGACCGGCTTGGTGAAGATCTGCAGCAGGTAGCCGTCCTCGTCGCGGTCGGCGAGGATCTTCAGCTCGCGCAGCTCGTCGATCGGCACCCGGGTGTCGCCGACCCACTCGCCGAGGGTGTCGTAGTAGGTGTCCGGCACGGACAGGAACTGCACGCCGGCCGCGCGCATGGTGCGGACGGTGGCGACGATGTCGTTCGAGGCCAGGGCGATGTGCTGGACGCCGGGGCCGTTGTAGAACTCCAGGTACTCGTCGATCTGCGACTTCTTCTTCGCGATCGCCGGCTCGTTGATCGGGAACTTGACCTTCTTGGTCCCGTCCGCGACCACCTTGGACATCAGCGCCGAGTACTCGGTGGCGATGTCGTCGCCCACGAACTCCTTCATGTTCGTGAAGCCCATGACCTTGTTGTAGAACGCCACCCACTCGTTCATCCGGCCCAGTTCCACATTGCCGACGCAGTGGTCGATGGCCTGGAAGGTGCGCTTGGCCGGGGGCGCGACGATCGGCTCGGCGGCCACGTAGCCCGGCAGGTAGGGGCCGGTGTAGTCGCCGCGCTCGACGAGGGTGTGGCGGGTCTGGCCGTAGGTGGCGATGGCGGCCAGGACGACCGTGCCGTGCTCGTCCTTGACCTCGTACGGCTCGTCCAGACCGCGGGCGCCCTGCTCGACGGCGTACGCGTAGGCGGCGCGGACGTCCGGGACCTCGATGGCGAGGTCGATCACGCCGTCGCCGTGCTCGGCGACGTGCTCGGCGAGGAAGCGGCCGTGGTCGGTCGCCGGCTTGATGACCGAGGTCAGGACGAAGCGGGCGGAGCCGTTGGTCAGCACGTAGCTGGCCGTCTCGCGGCTGCCGGTCTCGGGGCCGGAGTAGGCGACGAGCTTCATGCCGAAGGCCGTGGAGTAGTAGTGCGCGGCCTGCTTGGCGTTGCCCACGGCGAAGACGACGGCGTCCATGCCCTTCACCGGGAAGGGGTCGGCCTCACGCGCGGTGTGCGGGGTGGTTTCGAGGTTCGCCAGAGACTCAGTCATGAGCGCAGATTCCCGCCGATCCACAAGCTGCGCAATAGTTTCCTGAATGACTGTACAGATTGCCCAGTACAGCCAGAGGATGACTGAGACATCTGCGCACTATGACCACCCGCGGGCACGCGGGGGCACTGGGAGGCACCCATGGGCATCGACGCACTCGACGGCCGGCTGATCCTGCTGCTCGCCCGCGAGCCGCGGATCGGGGTGCTGGAGGCGTCGCGCCGGCTCGGCGTGGCCCGCGGCACGGCCCAGGCGCGGCTGGACCGGCTCCAGTCGAACGGGGTGATCCGCGGCTTCGGCCCGCAGGTCGACCCGGCGGCGCTGGGCTATCCGGTGACCGCCTTCGCCACGCTGGAGATCAAGCAGGGCCAGGGCGCGGACGTACGGGCGCACCTGGACGGGGTCCCGGAGGTGCTGGAGCTGCACACCACCACCGGGCACGGGGACATGCTGTGCCGGCTGGTGGCCCGCTCGAACGCGGATCTCCAGCGGGTGATCGACCGGGTGGTCGGCTTCGAGGGGATCGTGCGGGCGTCGACGGCGATCGTGATGGAGAACCCCGTACCGCTCCGGATCATCCCGCTGGTGGAACAGGCGGCGGAGGACGACAGCCGGGGCTGAGACGACAGCGGCCGGGGCTGCGGGCGGCGACTTGCAAAAGTTCTTTGCAAAGAAACCTTGCAGAGGTTCCTTTGCAACTCTAAGGTCGTGCCATGCCCGAAAGCAGCCCGAAGAACATCCCCGAGCCCGCCCCCGAGGCGGGCGGCCGGGAGCCCGTGCCGCCCAGCCTCCGCATGCTCGACGCCCGCGCCCTGCGCGGTCTCGCCCACCCGCTGCGGATGCGGCTGCTGGCCTCCCTGCGCCACGACGGCCCGGCCACCGCCTCCCAGCTCGCCGAGCTCCTGGGCGAGTCCAGCGGATCCACCAGCTACCACCTGCGCCAGCTGGCCGCGCACGGCTTCGTCGAGGACGCGCCCGGCCACGGCAAGGGCCGCGAGCGCTGGTGGCAGGCCCTGCACCAGGGCACCGGCTTCGACGGCTCGCTGATCCACGACGCCGACCCGGCCACCAGCGACGCGGCCGCGGTCTTCCTCCAGACGGTCGCCGCGAACCACGCCCAGGAGGTCGCCGCCTGGATCGCGGACGCCCAGACCCGGCTGACCCGCTGGCAGCCGGGCGCCGACCTCAGCGACTTCACCCTGCGGCTGACGCCCGAGCAGAGCGCGGAACTGGTCGGCCGCCTGCATGACGTGATCAACGGCTACCGCGAGCTGCCGGAGGCGGAGGACACCCAGACGGTCCGCCTCCACACGCACGTCCTGCCGAACACGACACCGCCGCCGGCCTAGCGCACCGCAGCCCCCGCCCGCCCTGCCGAAGGAGTTCCGCCGTGCCCGCCGCCGAGTCCGCCCGCAGCCATGCCTCGACCGTCACCAGCCGGCGGCCGCTGATCGCCGTACTCGGCGCCAACACGGTCTCCATCGCCGGGAGTTCCCTCACCCTCATCGGCGTCCCCTGGTTCGTGCTCCAGACCACGGGCAGCGCCGCGCGGGCCGGGGTCGTCGCCTTCTGCGCCACCCTGCCCGTGATCGTGGCCGCCCTGATCGGCGGCCCGGTCATCGACCGGATCGGCCGGCGCCGGGTCTCCGCGGTCTCCGACCTGGTCTGCGGCCTGTCCGTCGGCGCGATCCCGCTGCTGCACCACGCGGGCGTCCTGGAGTTCTGGATGCTGTGCGCGCTGATGGCCCTCGGCGGCCTCGTGCACACCCCGGGCCTGACCGCCCGCGGGGTCCTGCTGCCGAGCCTCGCCGAGCACGCCGGCACCACCCTCGGCCGGGCCGCCAGCCTCTACGACGCCGTCTCGCGCGGGGCCCGGATGATCGGGGCCGCGGTGGCCGGCGTACTGATCGCGGCCTTCGGCGCCGAAACGGTCCTGCTGCTGGACGCCGCCACCTTCGGGGTGTCGGCCCTGCTGGTCCTCGCCTTCCTGCGCGGCGTCCCGGCCGCCGAGCCGCAACGCACCGGCGGGCGGATCTCGTTCGCCGGGTACCGGGCCGAATTCGCGGAGGGCATGGCCTTCCTGACCCGCTCCCGGCTGCTGCTCGGCGTCACGCTGATGGTGATGATGACCAACGGCCTGGACCAGGGCTGGTCCGCGGTCCTGCTGCCCGTGCACGGCAGCGCGGACCTCGGTGACGCCACCGCCCTCGGCCTGCTGATCTCCCTCTTCGGCGGCTTCGCGCTGCTGGGCGCCCTGCTCTACGGGGTGTGGGGGGACCGCTTCCCGCGCCGGGCGGTGTTCGCGGCGGCCTTCCTGATCGGCGGCGCGCCCCGCTTCGTGGTGGCCGCGCTCACCGATACGACCCTGCCGCTGGCGGTGACGATGGCCCTGGCGGGCCTGGGCGTCGGCATGCTGAACCCGATCCTGTCCACGGTGATGTACGAGCGGATCCCCGAGGAGCTGCGCAGCCGGGTCGCGGGGGTCACCACGGCGGGCTGCGAGCTGACGATGCCGCTGGGCGGGCTCGCGGCGGGCCTGCTGGTGGACGGCTTCGGGATCGGGACGGCCCTGCTGGTCTTCGGCGGTACGTACCTCCTGGTGACCCTCGCCCCGCTGGTCTTCCCTGCCTGGCAGGACCTGGACCGGCCGCCGCAGGGGAAGGGCGCGGACCCCGGCCTCAGCAGGACGGCGGATTCTCTCCGCGATTCAGTGCCCGCAGGGAGTCCACCGCGTCCGTGAGCGAGGTGACGGGGATCAGCCGGAGCCCCTCGGGCAGCTCGGAGCGGGCATCCCCGCACTCGGCCTTCGGTACGAGGAACACGCTCGCCCCGTCGCGCCGCGCGGCCTGCGTCTTCAACGCCACACCGCCGACCGGGCCGACGGTCCCGTCGGCGGTGATGGTGCCCGTACCGGCGATGCTGCGGCCGCCGGTGAGGTCACCGCCGCTGCCGTCGCCGTCGAGCTTGTCGATGATGCCGAGGGAGAAGAGCAGCCCGGCGCTGGGCCCGCCGACGTCGGCGAGATTGAGATCGACCTTGACGGTCTTGGGGTCCTTGCGGAGATAACCCAGTGCCGCATCGGCCGCGGCCGTCTGCGACTTGGTCATCTCCTCCAGGTTGTGCTGCTCGATCTCCTCGTCGCTTCCGCCGGAGGAGTAGACGGCCTCCCGGGGCAGGACGGCCCGATCGGTCGTGAACCAGTGCCCGACGAGCTCGGGCAGCCGCATGGTGGAGGACGGCCCGGTGGCCCGGATCGTCGTCATCCGTAGTTGCCCGCTGGTGTCCCGCACGGGCGCCCCGCTGACGGTGATCACCGGCTTCCCCTGATCGGCCCCGAGCACGTCGGCGGTGAGCCCCGGCACGGCCACCACGAAAGGCAACGGCGCGAACACCGCCACCCCGAACAGCCCGATCACAGGCACAGCACAGACACCCAGCACAAGAGGCCGCGACAACCGCAGAAAACGAGAAAGCACGCCCCCAATCTATCGGCGCCCCGCCCCTACCGACGATCGAGGCACAAAGGCAAGCGGCGAAGCCCCACATCGAGCCCCAACCAAGCCCCGCCGGCGTTTGAGGCGCGGGGGCCCGGGGGCAGCGCCCCCGCAACGGCGCCGCACCCGGCAGATCAGGCGCAGCGGCGGAGCAACGGGCAAGCCCGCGGGCTGGCGGAG
>NZ_JBEYVX010000098.1:0-22024 GCF_040644195.1 Streptomyces sp. NPDC047014
GGGTGGTTGGTTCTTGGGTGGCCGCAGGCCATCGCGCAGCGACGCGACGTAGGAGCGCCCTTGAGGGACCGGCCCGCCACGGAGAGACGATAGGACTGACGGGAAACCCCCGAACGTCACCGTGATGCCGCCCCCGTGCATCCCGCCCACCCCCGACCCCGCCCCGCCCACCCACCCCCACCCCCACGTCACAGCTGCGCTCCAACCCCCACCACCCCCCGCACCCCCACCCACCCGGCTCGTAGAATCGGCGGGTGGATACGACCCTGGAAGACCCCCTCGTCGGGCGCGTGCTCGACGGCCGCTACCGCATCGACGCCCGCATCGCGGCCGGCGGGATGGCGACGGTCTACCGGGCCGTCGACACCCGGCTCGACCGGGTGCTCGCCCTCAAGGTGATGCACCCCGCCCTCGCCGCCGACGCCGCCTTCGTGGACCGGTTCATCCGGGAGGCGAAGTCCGTGGCGCGCCTCGCGCACCCCAATGTCGTCGCCGTCTTCGACCAGGGCACCGACGGGCCGTACGTCTACCTCGCCATGGAGTACGTCTCCGGCTGCACCCTCCGCGACGTGCTGCGCGAGCGCGGTGCGCTCCAGCCGCGCGCGGCCCTCGACATCCTCGAACCGGTGCTCGCCGCCCTCGGCGCCGCCCACCGGGCCGGTTTTGTGCACCGGGACATGAAGCCCGAGAACGTGCTCATCGGGGACGACGGCCGGGTGAAGGTCGCGGACTTCGGGCTGGTCCGGTCCGTGGACTCGGTCACCCACACCACCGGCTCGGTCCTCGGCACGGTTTCCTACCTGGCCCCCGAGCAGATCGAGAACGGCATCGCGGACACCCGCGTCGACGTCTACGCCTGCGGTGTCGTCCTGTACGAGATGCTCACCGGCTCCAAGCCGCACCTCGGCGGCACCCCCGCGCAGGTGCTCTACCTGCACCTGAACGAGGACGTCCCGCCCCCGTCGGCTGCCGTCCCCGGGCTGTCCGCCGGGCTCGACGAGCTCGTCGCGCACGCCACCGCCCGCAATCCCGAGCTGCGCCCCACCGACGCCGCCGCCCTGCTCGGCCTCACGCTGGAGGCCCGCGCCCTGCTCAGCGACGGGGACCTGGACGCCGTACCGCCGCAGGCGCACGCCGAGGAGCGGTCGGCGGCCGAGGACCGTACGAGTGTGATCCCGCGCCCGGTGGCCGCCGAGCAACCCGTGAACCTCACCTCGCGCTTCGAGACCCTGCCCCCGCCGCCCGGTCCGGCCGGGCCGCCCGCCGGGGCCCACCGCTCGGAGGCCCCCGCCGGGGGCCGGCCGCGGCGCGGTGTGCTGCTGGCTGTCGTCGGCGTACTGCTGGCGCTCGGGCTCGGTACGGGCGTCTGGTACATCAACTCCGGCCAGTTCACGCGGGTCCCCAACATGCTCGGCAAGACCGAGGAGCAGGCCCGCGCCCAGCTCTCGGAGGCGGGCCTCGGGGTGAAGGGGGTCGAGCGGAAGTTCAGCGACGCCTTCGACCGCGGGACGGTCATGGACACCGATCCCCCGGGCGGCCGGAAGATCCGCGGCAACGGCGCGGTGACGATCACGCTGTCGCGCGGCCCCGAGGTCGTGGCGGTGCCCAATCTCAAGGGCCGCCCGCTGGAGGAGGCCAAGGCCGAGCTGACCCGCGTCGGGCTGGCGCCCGGGGCGGTCACGCAGGCGTTCAGCCAGGACGTCGCCCAGGGCTCGGTGGTCGGCACCAATCCGCCGGGCGGCGAGAAGCGGGCCCCCGACACGGCGGTGTCGATCGTCGTCAGCAAGGGCCGTCCGGTGCCGGTGCCGGGGGTGACGGGGCTCTCCGTCGACCAGGCGACGTCCACCCTCCAGGCCCTGGGTCTCAAGGTGCAGACGGCCCCCGAGCAGGTCAACTCCCCCTCCCCGGCGGGTACGGTCGCGAACCAGTCGATCGGCGCCGGCACCCAGGCGGCGACCGGTGACACCGTCACGCTGACCGTGTCCAAGGGCCCGCGCCAGCTGCCGGTCCCGAATGTGACCGGCCAGGACGTGGACGCGGCCCGCAAGGCCCTGGAGGCGGCGGGCTTCAAGGTGAAGGTCGACCGGCCGCTGATCTCGTTCAGCAACACGGTGGAGAGCCAGTCGGTGCTGGGCGGCCTGAACGCCCCCGAGGGCAGCACGATCACGATCCGGACCAAGGGGCTGTAGGCACGGTGGTACGCAATCCGGTGGGCGGGCACGTCCCCGTCGCGGGCGGGCTCGCTTCGGTGGGGCTGACGTACGCCCGGGAGATGGGCGCCGAGGCGGTGCAGGTCTTCGTCGCCAATCCGCGCGGCTGGGCCACCCCGGCCGGCAGCCCGGCGCAGGACGAGCGCTTCCGCGAGGAGTGCGCGGCGGAGTCCGTCCCGGCGTACGTGCACGCGCCCTACCTGATCAACTTCGGCTCGCACACCGAGGCCACCGTGGAGAAGTCGGTGGAGTCCCTACGGCACTCGCTGCGCCGGGCCCGGCAGATCGGCGCGCTCGGCGTGGTCGTGCACACCGGGTCGGCCACCGGCGGCCGCCCGCGGGAGCTGGCGTACGCGCAGGTCAGGCAGCATATGCTGCCGCTGCTGGACGAGCTGACGCACGAGGACGACCCCTTCCTGCTGCTGGAGTCGACGGCCGGGCAGGGCTCCTCGCTGTGCTCGCGCACCTGGGACTTCGGCCCGTACTTCGAGGCCCTGGACCACCACCCCAAGCTGGGGATCTGCCTGGACACCTGCCATGTCTTCGCGGCGGGGCACGATCTGGCAGAGCCGGGCGGCACGAAGGTGACGCTGGACCTGCTGGTGGACACGGTGGGCGAGGGCCGGCTGAAACTGATCCACGCGAACGACTCCAAGGAGGGCGTGGGCGCGCACAAGGACCGCCACGCGAACATCGGCCAGGGCCATATCGGCCCGGACGCCTTCGAGGAGCTGTTCTCGCACCCGGCGACGGACGGCGTCCCGCTGATCATCGAGACGCCCGGCGGCAAGGAGGGGCACGCGGCGGACGTGGCGCTGCTCAAGGAGCTGCGCGGTACGCCCTGATCCCCGATCCTTGAGGGATGCACGCAGGGACGTCCGGAGGCACGCACGAGGCCCACGCGCACGGCGGCGGGAAGGCGAGCTGGGGCATGGCCGCCCGCGCCACCCTGCACTGCCTGACCGGGTGCGCCATCGGTGAGGTGCTGGGCATGGTGATCGGCACCGCCCTGGGCTGGGGCAATGTCGGGACGATGATCCTGGCGATCGTCCTGGCCTTCTTCTTCGGCTACGCGCTCACCCTGCGCGGGATCCTCGCCGCGGGCGTGGCCTTCCGTACGGCCGTCCGGGTGGCGCTGGCCGCGGACACCCTTTCGATCGCGGTGATGGAGCTGATCGACAACGGGGTGATCGCGCTGTGGCCGGGCGCCATGGACGCCCATCTGTCGGACCCGGTGTTCTGGGTGGTCCTGGCGATCGCGCTGGCGGCCGCCTTCGTGATCACGACGCCGGTCAACAAGTGGATGATCGGCCGCGGCAAGGGGCACGCGGTGGTCCACCAGTACCACCACTGAGCCAGTAACGCGACTGAGCCAGTACCACCACTGAGCGGAACGGGGGCGGGGAGCTACAGCTCCGGGCCGTCCCCCGGCTCCTCCTGGTAGGAGTAGCGCTGTTCGCGCCAGGGGTCGCCGATGTTGTGGTAGCCGCGCTCCTCCCAGAAGCCCCGGCGGTCGGCGGTCATGTACTCCACGCCGCGGACCCACTTGGGGCCCTTCCAGGCGTACAGGTGCGGGACCACCAGCCGGACGGGGAAGCCGTGTTCGGCGGTGAGGAGCTCGCCGCCCTCGTGGGTGGCGAAGACGGTCCGGTCGGAGGCGAAATCGGCCAGCCGGAGGTTGGAGCTGAATCCGTACTCGGCCCACACCATCACGTGCGTGACCTGCGGCGCGGGCGGCGCGAGCTCCAGTATCCGGCGGGCGAGCACCCCGCCCCATTCGGCGCCCTGCATGCTGAACTTCGTGACGCAGTGCAGATCGGCCGTCACGGAGTCGAAGGGCAGGCCCGTGAACTCCTCGTGGTTCCAGCAGTGCTTGTCGCCGTCGGCGGTCGCGCCGAAGACGCGGAATTCCCAGCGGTCCGGCTTGAACTTGGGTACGGGGCCGTAGTGGGTGACCGGCCAGCCCCTCTGGAGCCGCTGTCCCGGTGGAAGCTCCAGCTGCTCTGCTCCCGGAGATTCCCGGCTTTCCGGCTGACCCATGACTCCATGGTGACAGACTGGGCAGGGTGGTCATGACCAGGCAGGAACCGATTCCGGGCAAGTCGCGGTAACTCCCACTAAGGAGGCACTTACTGGACGGCCTTCTGCGGCGGTGCAAGGATGCGCGCAACTGCCCCGTCACATAGCTGACATTGCCTGGAAGGAGCCTCTGCGATGCAGGGCGACCCCGAGGTCCTTGAGTTTCTGAACGAGCAGCTGACCGGCGAGCTGACGGCCATCAACCAGTACTGGCTGCACTACCGCATCCAGGACAACAAGGGCTGGACCAAGCTCGCCAAGTACACGCGTGAAGAGTCCATCGACGAGATGAAGCACGCGGACAAGATCACCGAGCGCATCCTGATGCTCGACGGTCTGCCGAACTACCAGCGCCTGTTCCACGTGCGCGTCGGACAGACGATCACGGAGATGTTCCAGGCGGACCGCCAGGTGGAGGTCGAGGCCATCGACCGCCTCAAGCGGGGCATCGAGGTCATGCGCGGCAAGGGCGACATCACCTCGGCCCGGCTCTTCGAGGACATCCTGGAGGACGAGGAGCACCACATCGACTACCTGGACACCCAGCTGGAGCTGATCGGGTCCCTGGGCGAGGCGCTGTACATCGCGCAGCTGATCGAGCAGCCCAGCTAGCGAGAGCGACCCGGCCGACCTGAACGGCCCCGAAGCCCTGAGGCCCTGAGGCCGCGAGACCCGGCCGGCGTACGGACGGACCGTCCTAGGCCGCTTCGGCCAGCTCGGGCGAGGTCTCCTGCCCGGCGGCGAGCACGGACACCGCGTCGCCCTTCTCCAGCAGCTCCCGGCGGGGGCACGCGCCGCGGCCGAGGATGCCCTGGATGGTGCGGACGCAGGAGCCGCAGTCGGTTCCGGCCTTGGTGACGGAGGCGATCTGGCGGGGCGTGCAGGCCCCGGCCGCCGCGTGGTCCTTGACCTGCTTGTCGGTGATCCCGAAGCAAGAGCAGACGTACACGCGGTTCACCTCCTGAAACGTTTCTGGTGCGGCCGGCCCCTCCGTCATTCGGTGAGGCTTACCTAACCGTACCCAAAGTTAGGGTGGCCTAAAAGCCCCGGATACGACAGTGGGGCGCGGATCACATGGATCCGCGCCCCACCGTCGTAGGAACCTACTGGTCGCGGTACATCTCGGCGACCAGGAACGCCAGGTCCAGGGACTGGCTGCGGTTGAGCCGCGGGTCGCAGGCCGTCTCGTAGCGCTGGTGCAGGTCGTCGACGAAGATCTCGTCGCCGCCGCCCACGCACTCGGTGACGTCGTCACCGGTGAGCTCGACGTGGATGCCGCCCGGGTGGGTGCCGAGGGCCTTGTGCACCTCGAAGAAGCCCTTGACCTCGTCGAGCACGTCGTCGAAACGGCGCGTCTTGTGGCCGGAGGCCGCCTCGAAGGTGTTGCCGTGCATCGGGTCGGTGACCCAGCCGACGATCGCGCCGGAGGCGGTGACCTTCTCGACCAGCTCGGGCAGCTTCTCGCGGACCTTGCCGGCGCCCATGCGGACGACGAAGGTCAGCCGGCCCGGCTGGCGCTCGGGGTCGAGGCGGTCGATGTACGTCAGCGCCTCGTCCACCGTGGTGGTGGGGCCGAGCTTGATGCCGATCGGGTTGGCGATCTGCGAGCAGAACTCGATGTGCGCGTGGTCCAGCTGGCGGGTGCGCTCACCGATCCACACCATGTGGCCGGAGGTGTCGTACAGCTTGCCGGTCCGCGAGTCGGTGCGGGTCAGCGCGCCCTCGTAGTCGAGCAGCAGCGCCTCGTGGGAGGCGTAGAACTCGACCGCCTTGAACTCGGCCGGGTCGGTGCCGCACGCCTTCATGAAGTTCAGCGCGTTGTCGATCTCGCGGGCCAGCTGCTCGTAGCGCTGGCCGGAGGGGGAGGACTTCACGAAGTCCTGGTTCCAGGCGTGCACCTGGCGCAGGTCCGCGTAACCACCGGTGGTGAAGGCGCGTACCAGGTTCAGCGTGGACGCCGAGGCGTTGTACATGCGCTTGAGGCGCTCCGGGTCCGGGACCCGGGCCTCCTCGGTGAAGGCGAAGCCGTTGACGGAGTCGCCCCGGTAGGTGGGCAGGGTGACGCCGTCGCGGGTCTCGGTGTCCTTGGAGCGCGGCTTGGAGTACTGGCCCGCGATCCGGCCGACCTTGACGACGGGCACGGAGGCGGCGTAGGTCAGGACGGCGCTCATCTGGAGCAGCGTCTTGAGCTTGGCGCGGATGTGTTCGGCGGACACCCCGTCGAATGCCTCGGCGCAGTCGCCGCCCTGCAGCAGGAACGCCTCGCCCTTGGCGACGGCTCCCAGACGGGCGCGCAGCTGGTCGCACTCACCCGCGAAGACGAGCGGAGGATACGACTCGAGGTCCGCGACGACAGCGCGCAGAGCCTCGGCATCGGGGTACGAAGGCTGCTGCGCCGCGGGAAGGTCTCGCCAGGTCGCCTTGGCGGCGAGGGCGTGGTTTTCAGCGTTCACGGTCACCTCGTACACATTACGGCGTCATTCGGGGCGTCCGGCCCGCCGCCCAACAGGTGAGACGGATTTCTCGCAGGCGCGGACCGGGCCGCGGACTGGGCTATCGTGCTCGCCATGTACGCGCTCCTGAACCAGAACTGGTGGTGGCCCGCTCCCGGCGGCCCACTGCTCGCGCGTACCTGAGACACGCACGACGCGAAGGCCGCCCCGAGGGGCGGCCTTCCGCGTTTCCCGACCACGCCGTCGGCCCGCGCGAGCCGCTCCTCCCACCCGGAAGGACGCTCCCGCCATGGAACCCAGCCCGCAGGACCCCCAGCATCCGCAGGACCTCCAGGACCTCCAGGACCCCCAGGCCCCCCGGCACCCGCTGAGCCGGCTGCTCGACGAGGGCTGCCCGCCGTTCGCCCTGCTGCGCCGGCGCACGCCCGGCCGCGACCACGACACCGTGGAGCTGCTGCTCGGCCCGGTCCACGAGGCCGAGCGCCTCGCGGACCTGCCCGTGGGCCCGCTGCCCACCCTCGCCCTGGTCCCCTTCCGGCAGATCCGCGAGCGCGGCTTCGAGGTGCGCGACGACGGCACGCCGCTGAGCGCGCTGACCGCCGAGGAGGTGTACGAGATCCCGCTCGCGGAGGCCCTGGACCGGCTGCCCGCGCACGCGGTCCGAGTCGAGGACGGCGGCTTCGACGTCTGCGACGCGGCGTACGCGGAGACGGTGGAGCGGGTGATCCGGGAGGAGATCGGCCGGGGCGAGGGGGCGAACTTCGTCATCCGGCGGACCTTCGAGGGCCGCGTCGAGGGCTTCGGCCCGGCCGACGCGCTGGCGCTGTTCCGCCGGCTGCTGGCGGGCGAGCGGGGCGCGTACTGGACGTACGTCGTGCACACCGGGGAGCGCACGCTGGTCGGCGCCAGCCCCGAGGTCCATGTGCGGATGTCCGGGGGCACGGTGGTGATGAACCCGATCAGCGGCACGTACCGGCATCCCGCCGGCGGTCCGACGGCCGAGTCCCTGCTCGCCTTCCTCGGGGACCGCAAGGAGACCGAGGAGCTGTCGATGGTGGTCGACGAGGAGCTGAAGATGATGTGCACGGTCGGGGACCGGGGCGGGGTCGTCGTCGGTCCACGGCTCAAGGAGATGTCCCACCTCACCCACACGGAGTACGAGCTGCGGGGGCGCTCCTCGCTGGACGTGCGGGAGGTGCTGCGGGAGACGATGTTCGCGGCGACGGTGACGGGCTCGCCCGTGCAGAACGCCTGCCGGGTGATCGGCCGGTACGAGAGCGGGGGCCGCGGCTACTACGCGGGCGCGCTGGCCCTGCTGGGCCTGGACGCCGCCGGGGCGCAGACCCTCGACTCCCCCATCCTGATCCGCACCGCCGACATCGCCGCGGACGGCGCGCTGCGGGTGGCGGTCGGCGCCACCCTGGTCCGGCATTCCGATCCGGCGGGCGAGGTGGCGGAGACGCACGCGAAGGCGGCCGGGGTGCTGGCGGCGCTCGGGGTGCGGCCGGCCGCGCCCCGGCCGGAGCCGCGGGGGCCGCGGCTGGCGGACGACCCGCGGGTGCGGGCGGCGCTGGCCGCGCGGCGGGCGGACCTGGCGCCCTTCTGGCTGCGGATGCAGGAGCGGCCGCCGGTGGCGACGGGGCACGCGCTGGTGGTGGACGGCGAGGACACCTTCACGGCGATGCTGGCGCACGTCCTGCGGGTGGCCGGGCTGGAGGTGACCGTACGCCGCTACGACGATCCGGGGCTGCGCGGCGCGGCCCTGGCCTGGGCGGGCCCGGTGGTGCTGGGGCCGGGGCCGGGGAATCCGGCGGACGCGGCCGATCCGAAGATGCGGACGCTGCGCGCGCTGGCGGCGGAGCTGCTGGCCGGGCACCGGCATGGGCTGCTCGGGGTCTGCCTCGGGCATGAGCTGCTGGCGGCGGAGCTGGGGCTGCCGCTGGTGCGCAAGGCGGAGCCGGCGCAGGGCGCGCAGACGCGGATCGGGCTGTTCGGGGCGGAGGAGGTGGTGGGCTTCTACAACACGTACACGGCGTACTGCGACGGGCCGCTGGCCGCCGGTCTGGCCGCGCGCGGGGTCGAGGTGGCCCGGGACGGCACCACGGGCGAGGTGCACGCCCTGCGGTCGGCCGCCGGGGGCTTCGCGGGCGTGCAGTTCCACCCGGAGTCGGTGCTGACCCTGCGCGGCCCGGAGCTGCTGCGGGAGCTCCTGGCGGCGGTGACGGCCCCGGCCCCCTCGGGGGCGCCCCGCTAGCCCGTGCGCCGGACCCGGCCGTCGCGGCGGCCGGGGGCCGGGCGGAGGTGGCGCAGGAGCTGCCAGGTCAGGACCGGGCCCAGGGCGGCCGTCGCGTACAGGAACACCGTGAGGTGGCCCGCGGCCAGGGCCAGCGCCACCGGGATGCCGAGGGCGTGGTCGGCGAGGGCCAGCCAGGGGTCCGTCCGCTCCCCCGGCGCGGCCCGGAGCGCGGGCCGCAGGGCCCGCAGGGCGTACGCGAGCTGGACGGCGGCCAGGGCGACCATGAGCCAGCGCACCGGCGTAGGAATGTCCACGGGCCGAACCTAGCCGCCGGCCCGCCCGCCCCGGACGGCGGGCCGGTGAAGCGCGGGTGAACTCGCGGGGCCGGGTCCGGCGCGGTCCGCGGGGCCGGGGGTCAGCCGAAGAAGACGCCGATCTCCTGGTAGAGGGCCGGGTCCACCGTCTTGAGCCTGGAGGTCGCGTCCGTGATCGGGACCCGGACGATGTCGGTGCCCTTGAGGGCGACCATCTTCCCGAAGTCCCCTTCGTGGACGGCGTCGATGGCGTGCAGCCCGAAGCGGGTGGCCAGCCAGCGGTCGAAGGCGCTGGGGGTGCCGCCGCGCTGGATGTGTCCGAGCACGGTGGTGCGGGCCTCGTTGCCGGTGCGGGCCTCGATCTCCTTGGCCAGCCATTCGCCGACGCCCGAGAGCCGGACGTGCCCGAAGGAGTCCGTGGTGCCGTCCTTGAGCACGGCCTCCCCGTCCTTGGGCATCGCGCCCTCCGCGACGACGACGATCGGCGCGTGGCTGGCCTTGAAGCGGGAGTCCACCCAGGCGCACACCTGGTCCACGTCGAAGCGCTGCTCGGGGATGAGGATGACGTTGGCCCCGCCGGCGAGCCCCGAGTGCAGGGCGATCCAGCCGGCGTGCCGGCCCATGACCTCGACGACGAGGACCCGCATATGCGATTCGGCGGTGGTGTGCAGCCGGTCGATGGCCTCGGTGGCGATGCCGACGGCGGTGTCGAAGCCGAAGGTGTAGTCGGTGGCCGAGAGGTCGTTGTCGATGGTCTTGGGCACGCCGACGCAGGGGACCCCGTACTCCTCGTGGAGGCGGGCGGCGACGCCGAGGGTGTCCTCGCCGCCGATGGTGATGAGCGCGTCGACCTCGTACTTGGCCAGGTTCTCCTTGACCCGGCGGACGCCGTCCCCGGTCGAGAAGGGGTTGGTGCGCGAGGAGCCGAGGATGGTGCCGCCGCGGGGCAGGATGCCGCGGACGGCGGGGATGCCGAGGGGGACGGTCCGCCCCTCGACCGCTCCCCGCCAGCCGTCCTTGAAGCCGACGAACCGGCAGCCGTACTCCTGGTGGCCCTTGCGGACGACGGCCCTGATGACCGCGTTGAGACCGGGGCAGTCGCCGCCGCCGGTCAGCACTCCGACCTTCATGGATTCTCCCTTCGCCATGACTGCCACGCTAATGGTGACGCAGATCACAGCAAGGGTTCCGGTGGGCTGTTCAGGTGCAATCGCGCGGCGGGCCCGCCGTCACGCCTCGTCCAGGCCCGCCTCTATGGCGTACCGGACCAGCTCCACCCGGTTGTGCAGCTGGAGCTTGCCCAGGGTGTTCTGGACGTGGTTCTGCACGGTGCGGTGGGAGATGACGAGCCGTTCCGCGATCTGCTTGTACGAGAGCCCCTTCGCGACCAGGCGCAGCACCTCGGTCTCCCGGTCGGTCAGCTGGGGCGCCTTGGGCTCGTCGGGAGCGGCGGGCGCCGGGTCGGTGGCCAGGCGCCGGTACTCGCCGAGCACCAGTCCGGCGAGGCCGGGGGTGAAGACCGCGTCGCCGGCGGCGGTGCGGCGGACGGCGTCGATCAGCTCCTGGGCTCCGGCCGACTTGAGCAGGTAGCCGGTCGCGCCGGACTTCACGGCCTCCAGCACGTCGGCGTGCTCGCCGCTCGCGGAGAGGACCAGGACGCGCAACGTCGGCTGCGCGCCGACGAGTTCCTTGCAGACCTGGACTCCGGGCATGCCGGGCAGGTTGAGGTCGAGGACGAGCACGTCGGGGGTGACGGCGCGGGCCCGGCGGACCGCCTCGGGGCCGTCGCCGGCGGTGGCCACCACGTCGAATCCGGCGGCGGCCAGGTCGCGGGCGACCGCGTCCCGCCACATCGGGTGGTCGTCGACGACCATCACCCGGATATCGTGCGGCTGCTGCTCCGGCCGCTCCTGCTGCTGCGGGTCGTTCACGTCGGTGTGCTCGCTCATCTCTTGTCCGTCCTGGCCCGGGGCACCTTCAGTTCCACTTCGGTGCCCTGCCCGGGTACGGACACCAGATCGGCGCTGCCGCCGAGATCGCGCAGCCTGCCGCGGATGGACAGGGCCACTCCCATCCGGCCCTCGCCCTCCGCCTGGTCGAGCCGTCCGGCGGGGATGCCGGGCCCGTCGTCCCGTACGGTCACGATCACCTCGTCGCCCCAGTCCTCGACCAGGATCCAGGCGCTGGCCCCTTCCCCGGCGTGCTTGCGGACGTTGTCCAGGGCCGCGCCGACGGCCGCGGCCAGTTCGCGCGCGGCTGCCGCGGGGAGCGGGACCGGGGTGCCCGGCTCGGCGAAGCTGACGCGGGATCCGGCGTGCGGGGCGAGGAGTCCGCGCAGGTCCGTCTCGCCCTCGTCGCCGCCGGGTTCGTCGTCCTCGTACGTGTCGACGAGCGCGCCGCGGGATTCGTCGCTGGAGACGCGGGAGGGGCGCACCAGCCCGCTGGAGACCAGGGTGCGCAGGGCGACCTCCTGCTCCCCGGCCATGCGGCCCAGTTCCTCGGCCTCGCCGCCGAGTTCGGCGCCGCGCCGCTGGACCATGGCCAGGACCTGGAGGACCCCGTCGTGGATGTCGCGGGCCAGGCGCTCGCGTTCGCGGGTGGCGGCCTCGATCTCCAGGGCGCGGGCGAGGGTGTTCTCACTGGCCCGCGCGACCTCGACGACGTAGCCGATGGCCACCGAGGCGACCCAGACGAGCAGGACGTTGTGGAGGGTGTCGCGGGTGGGCTGGCCGCTGTGGATGAGGATGTTGGCGGCGGCGACGATGGTGGAGGCGAAGCAGGCCCAGCGCCAGCCGCCCTTGATGGCGAAGGCGAGGACCGCGCCGGCCGTCCAGATGCTGGGGAGGGTGGGCCCGCCCGCGGTGATCCGCTCATGGGTGTCGGCGACCGGGGTGAGCAGGATGCCGGCGATCGCGACGGTGAGGTCGGCGACGAGGAAGCCCTTGGTGCAGCTCGCGGCGTTGGCGACCTTCCGGGAGGTCGCGAGGGTCCAGACGAGGAGGAAGGCGAGGTAGCCGGCCGCGACGCCGGGGTGCGGGAACTCCTTGTAGGCGGCGCCGAACAGGAGCAGGGCGTAGACCATCGTCAGCAGCCGGTAGCCCGTCAGGGCGCGCCACAGCGGCTGCTCGACCGACATCCGTACGACGCGTACGCGCTTCGCCATCTCCCCCACCCCCGCGGGCGGTACCGCCGCGGGCCCTACGCGGGCCCGTCGGCCTTGTCGCCGCTCTTCTCGCCCTTGTCGGCCTTGTGGTCGGCCTTGTGTTCGGCCTTCTCCGCCTTCGCGGCCTTCTCGGCGTCGGCGATCTGGCGCTTGGCCGCCGTCGCGTAGATGTCCACGTACTCCTGGCCGGAGAGCTTCATGATCTCGTACATGACCTCGTCGGTCACCGAGCGCAGGATGAAGCGGTCGCCGTCCATGCCGTGGTAGCGGCTGAAATCCAGGGGCTTGCCGATCCGGATGCCGGGGCGCATGAGCTTGGGGACGACCTTGCCGGGCGGCTGGATCTTCTCCGTGTCGATCATCGCGACGGGGATCACGGGCGCCCCGGTGGCCAGGGCCACGCGGGCCAGACCGCCGGGCTTGCCGCGGTAGAGGCGGCCGTCGGGCGAGCGGGTGCCCTCGGGGTAGATACCGAACAGCTCCCCGCGCTCGATGACGTCGATGCCGCTCTTGATGGCGGCCTCACCGGCTCCGCGGGCGCCGGAGCGGTCCACCGGGAGCTGGCCGACACCCTTGAAGAAGGCGGCGGTCAGCTTGCCCTTGACCCCGGGGGAGGTGAAGTACTCGGCCTTCGCGATGAAGGTGACCTTCCGGTCCAGTACGGCCGGGAGGAAGAAGGAGTCGGAGAAGGACAGGTGGTTGCTCGCGAGGATCGCCGGCCCCTCCGCGGGAATGTTTTCGAGGCCCTCCACCCACGGCCTGAACGCGAGCTTCAGCGAACCGCCGATGGAGAACTTCATTGCGCCGTAGATCAACTCGAAAGCCTTCCTGTGTCTGTCGAACAGACCTTATCCTCTGCCCCCGCCGCCAGGGGCCCGACGACCCTGGCCGGTGCCACCCCGGTCGCGTACGGTGAAGTCACACAGCGCGACGCACCCACCCGACGTACATCATGACCAAGGAGACCCTGGTGCCCCTCCTCCCCGGAGCCGAGCCCTTCCGCCACGAGGGCGGAGAGGTCGGCGTCCTCCTGTGCCACGGCTTCACCGGTTCCCCGCAGTCCCTGCGCCCCTGGGCCGAGTACCTCGCCGGGCGGGGTCTGACGGTGTCGCTGCCGCTGCTGCCCGGGCACGGGACGCGCTGGCAGGACATGCAGCTCACCGGCTGGGAGGACTGGTACGCCGAGGTGGACCGCGCCCTGCGGGAACTGCTCGACCGGTGCGAGCGGGTGTTCGTCTTCGGGCTGTCCATGGGCGGCGCGCTGACCCTGCGGCTGGCGGCCAGGCACGGGGACGCGATCAGCGGCATCGTGCTGGTCAACCCGGCCAACAAGGTGCACGACCCGCTGGCCTTCGCCCTGCCCGTGGCCAAGCACTTCGTCCGCTCCACCCCGGGCATCGCCAGCGACATCGCGCTGCCGGGCTCGGAGGAGGTCGGCTACGACCGGGTCCCGACGCGGGCCGCGCACTCGCTGCGGACCTTCCTGCGGCTGGTGGACGCCGAGCTCCCGCAGGTCACGCAGCCGCTGCTGCTCCTGCACAGCCCGCAGGACCATGTCGTCCCGCCGGCGGACTCGGCGCGGGTGCTGGCCCGGGTGTCCTCCACGGACGTCACCGAGACCCTGCTGGAACAGAGCTACCACGTCGCGACGTTGGACCATGACGCGGAGCGGATCTTCGCGGACAGTTATGCGTTCGTCGGCCGACTGGCGGAGAGCGTGGGCAGGGAGGGGGCGGCGGCCGGTGGCTGAGCACGAGGAGCAGTCGGGCGGTATCCCGCCGCTGGACGAGGAGGCGGCGTGGGCCGCGATCGTCGCGGGCTACGGGCAGGAGCCGCCGGACCCGCCGGGCACCAGACCGTTCCGGCCCATCGAGAACCTGCTGCTGCCGGAGGAGGACGTCAAGCCGCTGCCTCCGGAGCGGGAGGCCGGGCCCGGTGACGCCGCCGAGAAGGACCCCGCCAAGGACTCCGCCGAGGACGGCCCGGCGGGGCCGCCGCCCGCGCTGGGCAGCTCGGTGGTCTTCGCCCCCGGTGTGGGCATGGCCGGGCCGCGGGACCATTCGCTGGCCGAGCCGGCGGAAGACGATCCGGCCATCGCCGAGGAGGGACACTTCGTCCAGCCCGAGCCGGAGCTCCCGCCCGCGGACACGACGGCGAAGTTCGCCTGGCTCGCCGTGGTCGGCGGGCCGGTGCTGCTGCTGCTCGCGGTGCTGCTCCAGTGGGAGATGACCTGGTGGCTGACGACCCTGGGCATCGGCGGCTTCCTGGGCGGCTTCGCCACCCTCGTCGCGCGGATGTCCCAGGACGACGAGGACGACGACGACCCGGGCCGCGGCGCGGTCGTCTAGCGGGCCCGACCGGTACGACCGACACGACCGGTACGACCGTACGCACCCCCTCCCCGCCCGGTCAGCCCGTGGCGGGGAGCCGCAGCGCCGCCAGGACCGGCAGATGGTCCGTGGCCGCCAGCAGATCGCTCCGCCGCACCCCCGGCAGGCCCGACGGCACCCCGCAGCCCAGCACCTCCACCCCCGGCGTCGCGAAGACCGCGTCGATCCGGCGGGCGGGCTCCGCCACCGGGAAGGTGGGCCCGCCGCCCCACGGGGCCACCGCCGCGCAGTCCTGGAGGGCGCCCGCCAGCCGTGCGAAGGCCGGGCCCTCCGGCCCCTCGTTGACATCGCCTCCGGCGATCCCGTACGGGACGTCCAGCGCGGCCAGCCGCTCCAGTACCAGCCCCGCCTGCGCCGCGCGCTCCGTCCGGTCCAGGGACAGATGCGTGCTGACCAGGCCCGCGCGGACGCCGCCGATGCGGACCACGGCCGTGGCCAGGCCCCGGCGGTGCAGGCCGGGCGTGGGCGGCAGCAGGATGTCCTCGGTGCGCTCGGCGGAGATCCGTAGCGAGCACAGCAGCAGGGGGCCGGTGGCCGTCGCTCCCCCGCCGAGCACCACCAGGTCGCACTTGCGGGCCAGCCGGGCCGCGTGCTTGCGCCAGCGGAAGAACCGGGGCGCCTCCTGGACGAGGACCACATCGGGCGCGCACGCCCGGATGACCCGGACCAGCGCCTCCTCGTCGTCGCGCAGCGAGCGGATGTTGTAGCTGAGCACCCGGATCACGGCAGAACCGTCGGGCTCCGTACGGGACTTCGGCAGCTGGTCCATGCCCGCACGATATGCGGCCGCCCGCCGCTCCCCCAGGGGGCGCGGCGGGCGGGCGGTGGACGTCGGGGTCAGCCCTGGCGGGCCAGGTCGGCCGCGCCGACGAGTCCGGCCTTGCCGCCGAGCTGCGCGGCGAGCACCTGCGCGTGCGGGCGCCAGGCGCCGCCGACCAGCCAGCGCTTGAAGGACTTGCGGATCGGGTCGAGGACGAGGTCGCCCTCGTCGGAGACGCCGCCGCCGACGATGAACGCCGACGGGTCGAAGAGCGACGCCAGGTCCGCGAGGCCCGCTCCGGCCCAGCGCGCCAGCTCGCGGAAGGCGTCGACGGCCACCAGGTCGCCGGCCCGCGCGGCCTCGCTGATGTGCTTGCCCTCGATGCCGTCGGGGGTGCCGTCGCCGAGGGCGAGCAGGGTGGTCGCGTTCTCGGGGGTGGCGTTGGCGCGCTGCTTGGCGTAGCGGACGAGCGCGCGCCCGGAGGCGTACTGCTCCCAGCAGCCCTGGCTGCCGCAGCCGCAGAGCAGGCCGTCCGGGACCACCCGGATGTGCCCGAACTCGGCGGCGACGCCGAAGCGTCCGCGGCGCAGCTTGTTGCCGATGATGATGCCGCCGCCCAGGCCGGTGCCGAGCGTGATGCAGATGACGTCGTCGTGGCCCTGGCCGGCGCCGAAGCGGTACTCGCCCCAGGCCGCGCAGTTCGCGTCGTTCTCGACGACGACGGGCAGGCCGATGCGCTGCTCGACCTTGTCCTTGAGCGGTTCGTGGCGCCAGTTGATGTTCGGCGCGAAGAGCACGGTGGCCCGCTTGTCGTCCACGTATCCGGCGGCGCCGATCCCGACGGCCTCGATGCTGTGGTTGCTGCTGACCTCGGAGACGGCGGAGCAGATCGCCTCCGTCACGCCGTCCGCCGTCGGCGGGGTGGGCACCTTGTACGTCTCAAGGATGGTGCCCTCTTCGTCGACCACGCCGGCCGCGATCTTCGTGCCGCCGATGTCGACGCCGATGGTG
This sequence comes from Streptomyces sp. NPDC047014, assembly GCF_040644195.1. Lineage (NCBI taxonomy): Bacteria > Bacillati > Actinomycetota > Actinomycetes > Kitasatosporales > Streptomycetaceae > Streptomyces > Streptomyces sp. NPDC047014. Next base: position 16,617 of record NZ_JBEYVX010000098.1, read on the forward strand.
AGTCCCATTAGTCCCTCGGTTTCCGGTCAAACCCCGCCACGGCCCACCGTACCCGAGGGTGCCGGAGGTTCAGTCGAGATCGATCCGCTCCGCCGGGCCGTCTTCGGGGCCGTCCCGGCGCGGGTCCCGCTCCTCGGGTGCCTGCCGGGGGCTTCCGGTCGCGCCGCGCGTCCAGCGGGTCTCGTGGCCCTCGACGGCGGAGCGGTAGGCGGCGAGCAGTTCGGATCCGGCGGCCGCGAGGTGGTCGAAGACCTCCGGGTTGCGCTCGACGACGGGCCGGGCGGCCGTCCTGGCCTGGTCGACGATCTGCCGTACGGCGCCCTGCGCGGCGGCTCCGAACAGCGGGTTGTTCAGTCCGGAGACCTTCTCCGCGACGGCGTCGAAGAGCTTGAACAGCTCCTCGGCGGCGCTCCCGGTGGCCCCGGGGCCGGGCCGGTCCTGTCCGCGCAGGCGCTCCTTCTCGGCGGCCAGGTCCTCGGCGCACGCCCTGGCCCAGGCGTCGTCGTCGGTGGGGCGGTCGGTGGCCTCGCTCATGGCGGACTCTCCTGCGGCGGCTGCTGGCGGGCGTACGGTCTCGTACGGTCTCCCTTCCGACGTTACCCGAACGGGGGTATCCCGTTCAGGGCGTACGGGGCCACAGGCCCGGGTCCGGCGTGAAGCGGATGCGGAGCTCCCCGTCGGCGAGGGCGGCGCCGGAGACGGTGCAGCGGCGCAGCGCGGAGGGAAGGGGAACGATCCTGCGGTGCGGTCCGGCGGTGAGCAGCAGCTCGTCCCCGCGGCGTACGAGGTCCAGGTCGCTCTTGGCCGCGCCGGGCAGCGGGACCACCCAGACGAGGAAGCCGTCCTCGGCGCGCCGGTCCTCGACGGTCCAGTCCGGGCGGGGTGCGGGCGGCCCGGGGACGAGCCCGTCGGCGGCGAGCCGGTCGAGGTCGTCCGTGCCGCGGGGGTCCTGGCCGAGGTGGGCGAGGGGGACGACGGGCAGGCCGTCGGCCCATTCGGCGGCGTACTTCTCCTGCTGGGCGGCGAGCCCGGCGAGCCACGGGTCGGCGGAGTCCCGGGGCACCATCCGGTTGGCGATGACGGCGCGGGCGTCGAGCCGCTGGAGGGCGAGGCCGAGCCGGCCCAGCCGCAGGGCGTCGGCGGCGCCCGGTCCGGGCTCGGCGACCAGCCGGACCTCGGTGGTGCCGGCCTCGACGACGGCCTGGACGGCGGCCAGCTCCTCGTCCCAGCGCGCGGCGGCCTCGTAGAGCCACTGCGCGGGCATGGGCACCCCGGCGAGCTGGGCCAGTACGGGGCGCAGGGCGCGGGCCGCCTGCCGTTCCGCGGGGAGCAGCCGGGCGAGGTAGCGGCGCAGCTGCGCGGGGAGCGCGAGGGTGGCGACGGCCTGGTGCAGCGGGGGCAGGTCGACGACGACGAGGTCGGTCGCGGGCGCGGCGGCGGCCCTGCGCAGGGCGCGCAGCAGGGCGAACTGCTCGGCGCCGGGCAGTTCGGTCAGCTCCTCGGCGGCGAGGGGCCGGGATCCGACCAGGGAGAGCAGGGCGGAGCCGCGCTCCTGGAGGGCGACGAGCTCCTCGCGGAACTCCTGGCCGGAATCCACCCGGGCGACGCGCAGTCCGGGCGGGAGGGGCGTGCCGAGCAGTCCGGTGAGCGGGTCGCCGGGGTCGCCGGAGAGCAGGAGCACCCGCCGGCCCCGGCGGGCGGCGGCCAGCGCGGTGGCCGCGGCCACGGTGGTCCGCCCGGCTCCGCCGGGGCCGGTGATCAGCAGGGTGTGCATGGGGGCGGGTCGCTCAGACGGACTCGACGCGCTTCTTCAGGCCCGCCAGCGCGCGGTCGATGATGACCTTCTCGGCCTTGCGCTTGATCATGCCGAGCATGGGGATCTTGACGTCGACGGTCAGCTGGTAGGTGACCTCGGTGCGCGTGCCGCCGTCCACCGGGGCGAGCCGGTAGGAGCCGTCGAGCTGGCGCAGCATCTGGGACTTGTCCAGGGTCCAGCTGACCTCGTCGCCGCCCTTCCAGGTGTAGGCGAGGGTGTGGTCGTCCTTGATCGCGCCCGCGTCCAGCAGCAGCCGGACCTTCTCGGCCCGGCCCGCGGCGTCGGTGGCCAGGACCTCGGCCTCCTTCACCTCGCCGGTCCACTCGGGGTAGCGGGCGAAGTCGGCGATCACGGCCATCACGTCGCCGGGTGCGGCGTCGATCGTGATGCTTGAGCTGGTGTGTTCCGCCATCGCGGTCGCTCCTCCGGAGTGTGTTCGAGGATGTGTACGGCCTCCGGCCGCCGCGTGAAGGCTACCGCGCGTGCGGACGCCGCCACTCCAGTGGCTCCCCGGCCCGGGTGCGCGGGGCGCGGAACCGGCCGGTTCTCACCACTCCAGGATCCAGGGGCGGCCGGTGGCGGCGAAGTGGCCGACGTTCACGCATTCCGTGCCGCCGACGCGCATGCGCCGGGCCAGCGGCTGGTGCACGTGGCCGAAGAGGGCGTAGCGGGGGCGGGTGCGGCGGATGGCGGCGAGCAGGGCCTCGCTGCCGCGTTCGAACCGGCGTGCGACGGTGTCGTAGCAGAGCTCGGGCACCTCCGGCGGGATGTGCGAGCAGAGCACGTCGACCTCGCCCAGGGCCTCGACCTTGGCGGCGTACTCCTCCTCGTCCACCTCGTACGGGGTGCGCATCGGGGAGGGCAGGCCGCCGCCGACGAAGCCGAAGACGCGGCCGGCGATCTCCACGCGCTGCCCGTCGAGCACGGTGACGCCGGCGCGGGCGGCGTACTCGGGCCACAGGGCGGGCATGTCGACGTTGCCGTAGGTGGCGAAGGTGGGGGTGGGGAAGGCGGCGAACAGCTCGGCGTACTGGCGGCGCACCGCGTCCTCGATCATCCGGTCGCGGTCGAGCCCGGCCCACAGCGAGCGGCCGAGGGCGCGGGCCTCGGCGAAGCGGCGCTCGGTGCGCAGGGCGACGATCCGGTGGGCGTTCTCGACGCCGAACAGGTCGGGGAAGATGCCGCGCGAGTGGTCGGCGTAGTCGAGGAAGAGGACGAGGTCCCCGAGGCAGATGAGCGCGTCGGCGCCCTCGCCGGCCCGGGCGAGCGCTTCGGCGTTGCCGTGCACATCGCTCACCACATGCACCCGGGTGCGGCTCGATCCGCTCGTGCCGCCGCCGTTCCCGCCCCGCTCGCTGACCGCCATGCGCCCCACCCTAGGGGGCCCGGCGGGGGTCGCACAGGGGCTCCGGGAAAGGGGGGCCTACCTGCGGTTACTTCCGCGTCGCCGAGGGGGTCGACTACTGTCGGGGCCTTGGGGCCGGGCCATGCGCGTGCAGAATGTGACGCACGGAACATCTGGCCGGTTCCCTCTATCGGGAACCCACTACCGGTGGGTAACGTCCGGTCGGTCCACATGGTGGCGATGGCGCCCAGAGGAGCAGCAGTCTTGCGCGAGTTCAGCCTTCCGGCCCTGTACGAGGTCCCGTCGGACGGGAACCTGACGGATCTCATCCGCCGCAACGCCGCCCAGCACCCAGACATCGCCGTCATGAGCCGCAAGGCCGGCGGCAGCTGGCAGGACGTGACGGCGACGGAGTTCCTCGCCGAGGTCCGGGCCGCCGCCAAGGGCCTCATCGCGGCCGGGGTCCGCCCCGGCGACCGGGTCGCCCTGATCTCCCGCACCCGCTACGAGTGGGTCCTCATCGACTTCGCGATCTGGAGCGCGGGCGGCGTCACCGTCCCCGTGTACGAGACCAGCTCCCCCGAGCAGATCCAGTGGATCCTGGGTGACTCCGGCGCGGTCGCGGCCGTCGTCGAGAGCGCCGGGCACAGCGCCGCCGTGGCCTCGCTGCGCGACCGGCTGCCGGAGCTGCGCGAGGTCTGGGAGATCGAGCAGGGCGCGCTGGAGAGCCTCAAGGCCGCGGGCGCGGGCATCACCGACGCCGAGGTCGACGAGCGCAGCGGCCTCGCCAACGCCGACGACCCCGCCACCATCGTCTACACCTCCGGCACCACCGGCCGCCCCAAGGGCTGCGTGCTGAGCCACCGCAACTTCTTCGCGGAGTGCGGGAACGCGGTGGAGCGGCTGAGCCCGCTGTTCAAGACCGGCGAGTGCTCGGTGCTGCTGTTCCTGCCGGCGGCGCACGTCTTCGGCCGTCTGGTGGAGGTGGCCGCGGTGCTGGCGCCGATCCGCCTGGGCTGCGTACCGGACATCCGCAACCTCACCGACGAGCTGCAGTCCTTCCGGCCCACGCTGATCCTCGGCGTGCCCCGGGTCTTCGAGAAGGTCTACAACTCGGCGCGCGCCAAGGCGCAGGCCGAGGGCAAGGGCAAGATCTTCGACGCGGCGGCGGACACCGCCATCGCCTACAGCCGCGCCCTGGACACCCCGCGCGGGCCGTCCCTCGGGCTGCGGCTCAAGCACAAGCTGTTCTCGAAGCTGGTCTACAGCAAGCTGCACGCGGTCCTCGGCGGGCGCGGCGAGTACGCGATCTCCGGCGGCGCTCCGCTGGGCGAGCGGCTGGGCCACTTCTTCCGCGGCATCGGCTTCACGGTCCTGGAGGGCTACGGCCTGACGGAGTCCTGTGCGGCGACCACCTTCAACCCGTGGGACAAGCAGAAGATCGGTACGGTCGGCCAGCCGATGCCGGGCTCCGTGGTGCGCATCGCGGACGACGGCGAGGTGCTGCTGCACGGCGAGCAGATCTTCACGGGCTACTGGAACAACGAGGCGGCCACCGCCGAGGCGCTGACCGACGGCTGGTTCCACACCGGTGACGTCGGCACCCTCGACGAGGAGGGCTACCTCACGATCACGGGCCGCAAGAAGGAGCTCATCGTCACGGCGGGCGGCAAGAACGTGGCCCCCGCGGTGATCGAGGACCGCATCCGCGCGCACGCGCTGGTCGCGGAGTGCATGGTGGTCGGCGACGCGCGGCCGTTCGTGGCCGCGCTGGTCACCATCGACGAGGAGTTCCTGGGCCGCTGGGCCGCGGAGAACGGCAAGCCGGCCGGTGTCACGGCGGCGGACCTCCGCGAGGACGCGGACCTCGTCGCGGCGGTCCAGCAGGCGATCGACGACGGCAACGCGGCGGTCTCGAAGGCCGAATCGGTCCGCAAGTTCCGCATCCTCCCCTCGCAGTTCACGGAGGAGTCGGGCCACATCACCCCGTCCCTGAAACTGAAGCGGAACGTGGTGGCGAAGGACTACGCGGACGAGATCGAGGCCCTGTATCGGGGCTGAGGGTCCGTCAGAAGGCGGCCGGGCGGGGGCAGATCCAGCCCCGCCGCAGTTCGAGGCGCGGGGCCGTTGCGGGGGCGGAGCCCCCCGTGCGGGTGGTCTCGACCCGCACCAGGCGCGCGTCGACCTTGACGCTCTCGACGACGTGCGGGTCGACGGCGCGCACCTTGGCGCCCATGTCGAGCAGCA